>JAEZFA010000140.1 GCA_023417665.1 Pseudomonadota bacterium
GCCCATCATGCCGCGGTCGAGCAGCAGGTCCTTGGTCGGCACCAGCCAGTCGCAAATATGATGCGCGAAGATGCGCTTCTCGCGCCCTGCCCGTGCGATCTGCTCAGCCAGTCCGGGCTCCCACCAGACGTGATAAACATCGATCGCGACACCGACATCCGGCGCGATCCGGCCGGCCAGATCGAGCGCCTGCCGGAGCGAGTTCACGCAGGCGCGGTCGGCGGCATACATCGGGTGTAAGGGTTCGATCGCGAGCGGCATTTTTGCACCGCGCGCATGGTCGAGTACCGCGGTGATGCCTTCCGCGACCTGCGTGCGCGCGCCTTCGATATCCCTCGAGCCTTGCGGCACGCCGCCGACGACGAGCACGAGGCAATCCGCGCCGAGCGCCGCCGCCTCGTCGATGGCGCGTTTGTTCTCGTCAATCGCCGCCGCGCGGCCGGCGGCGTCATTGGCGGTGAACATGCCGCCCCGGCAATAGCCGGAAACGCGCATGCCGTTGTCCTTGATGACCTTGGCGGAGTTCTCCAGGCCGAACTTTGCGACCTGATCGCGCCATGGATCGACCGCCTTGATGCCAAGCCGCGCGCAAGCTTCCACGGCCTCGCCGAGATTCCATTGTTCGCGAACGGTCGCGAGATTGATCGACAGGCCTTCGGCGCTCATTGGATTCCGCAGGGATTAAGCTATGCCGTGAACCGAAAGCAGCTTCTTCATGCGCGAAGCTGCGAGTTCCGGATCGTGCAACACGCGCGCCTTATCCGCAAGGCGGAAGAGTTCGGCCAGATGCTGGATCGAGCGCGCGCTCTCCTGCCCGCCGATCATCAGGAAGTGGTCCTGCTGACCGTTGAGCCAGGCCAGAAACACAATCCCGGTTTTGTAGAAGCGGGTCGGCGCCTTGAAAATATGGCGCGAGAGCGGAACGGTCGGCTCAAGGATTCCGTGAAATCCCTGCAGATCGTTCTTCGCAAGCTTTGCCAGGCCGGCGGACGCCGCAGGCGCAATGCCGTCGAAGATGCCGAGCAGCGCGTCGGAATAGCCTTCCTCGTCGCCGGCGATCAGTTCGGCATAATTGAAGTCGTCGCCGGTATACATGCGCACGCCTTTCGGCAGGCGGCGGCGCATCTCGATTTCCTTTTCTTTCGAAAGCAGCGAGATCTTCACGCCGTCCACTTTCGTGGCGTTGCGTGCAATGATGTCGAGACAGACATCCATCGCCGCCATGTGATCGTCCGAGCCCCAGTAGCCTTTCAGCGCGGGATCGAACATCTCGCCGAGCCAGTGCAGGATTACCGGCTCCTTCACCTGGCCGAGAATGCGGTCGTAAACGCGCTTGTAGTCTTCGGGGCTTTTCGCGGCACAGGCCAAAGCGCGGCTCGCCATCACGATCAGGCGGCCGCCGAGCTTCTCGATCACTTCGATCTGCTCTTCATAGGCGCGGATTACGTCATCGACCGAAACGTCCGGCCCCGGCGTGATGTGATCGGTACCGCAGCCGCAGGCGATCTTCACGCCCGGACGCGACTTCGCGGCCTCGAGCGCGCGGCGGATCAGATCCTGTGCGCCGTTCCAGTCGAGCCCCATGCCGCGCTGCGCGGTATCCATGGCCTCTGCAACGCCAAGGCCAAGGTCCCAGAGGTAGTGACGGAACGCGATCGTGCGGTCCCAGTCGATCGCGGGATCAATCCAGGGGTCGTTGCTCGCGAGCGGATCTGCGACGACATGCGCGGCCGCGAAGGCCACGCGATTGAACGAAGCAATCTCCTCTTTCGAGGGAAACTGGATCGGCTCGCCCGTCGTATAGGGCGAAAGCTTGCGGTCGGCGGTCGGCAGCGAGAGCGTCGCCATGGTCACACCTTCAGTTCGGGAACGTCGAGCCAGCGGCGCTCGGCCCAGCTCTTCAGGCCAAGCTCGGCCAGCTGAACGCCCTTGGCGCCTTCAAGCAGATCGAACTTCCAGGGCGCATCCTCGACCAGATGGCGGATAAAGCCTTCCCACTGCACCTTGAAACCGTTGTCGTAGACGGTGTTGTCCGGCATCTCTTCCCACTGGTCCTGGAATTTCATGGTCTGCGGCTCGTCCGGATTCCAGACCGGGCGCGGCGTGTTCACGCGATGCTGCGTGTAACAGCGCGTGAGTCCTGCGACTGCCGAGCCATGCGTGCCGTCGACGTGGAAGGTAACGAGATCGTCGCGCTTCACGCGCGTCGCCCAGGAAGAATTGATCTGCGCGATCACGCCGCCTTCCAGTTCGAAGGTCGCGTAAGCCGCGTCGTCGACGTCGGCCTTGTAGGTCTTGCCGTCTTCCCCGACGCGCGCCGGAATGTGCGTAGCGCCGAGGCAGCTCACGGCCTTCACGTTGCCGAACAGATTGTCGAGCACATAGCGCCAGTGGCAGAGCATATCGAGGATGATGCCGCCACCGTCGGCCTTGCGATAATTCCAGCTCGGCCGCTGCGCGGGCTGCCCCCAGTCGCCTTCAAACACCCAGTAGCCGAACTCGCCGCGCACGGAGAGAATTTTTCCGAAGAAGCCGGACTCGTTCAGCAGTTGTATCTTCCGCAGGCCCGGCAAGAAAAGCTTGTCCTGCACGACGCCGTGCTTGATGCCTTTTTCTTTCGCGAGCTTCGCGACGGCTAGCGCCTTGTCGAGCTGATCCGAGATCGGCTTCTCGCAATAGACATGCTTGCCGGCGTTGATTGCCTTGGTCAGCAAGTCCGTGCGCATCTGCGTGGTCGCGGCGTCGAAGAATACCGTATCGTCCGGGTTCTTCAGCGCGGCATCGAGATCGGAGGTCGAGCGCTCGATGCCGTATTGCTTTGCGAGCGCGGCCACCTTCTCGGCGTTGCGGCCTACCAGAATGGGATCCGGCATCACGCGGTCGCCATTCGAAAGCGCGACTCCGCCCTGCTTGCGGATCGCGACGATCGAGCGGACCAGATGCTGGTTCAGCCCCATGCGTCCCGTGACGCCATTCATGATGATGCCGAGGCGCTGCGTCGCCATATCTGCTCTCCCGGAAATGATTTGCGGACCCGGCCGTTCGTGCGCGGCCGTTAAGTAACCAATTAGTTACAAGTACGATGCCGGCGCCTCCGCCGTCAAGCGCCGGCTCAGGGCCGCAGATAGCCCAGCACAACGTCGAGCATATGCTCGCCCCTCGCTTTCAGGCTTTCGGGCGCTGTGAGGTCGCGGCCGAAAATCGTGGAAAGCGTGTAGCGGTTCGACATGTAGAAAAAGCCGAGTGCGGCGATCGAAATATACAATTCGACCGGATCGACGTTTTTTCGGAAAACTTTCGCCTTCGCGCCGCGCTGCAACAGATCGCCGATCATGCCGACAAAGGGGGAATGCAGTTCCCGGATTTTTTTCGAGCGCTTGAGATAGGCGGCGCGGTGCAGGTTCTCGGTCGCGAGCAGGCTAAGAAATTCCGGGTGGTTGCGATAATAGTTCCAGGTGAACTGCGCGAGCTCGCGCATGCCCTCGACCGGATCTCGCTTGCCGAGATCGAGCTTCACCTCCTCTGAACGAATTTCCTGATAGGCGGCCTCGAGCACCGCGAGATAGAGCCCGTCCTTGTCGCCGAAGTAATGATAGATCATGCGCTTGTTGACGCCTGCCCGCTCGGCGATTTCGTCCACGCGCGCGCCGCCAAGACCTTTCGCGGTGATCTCCGCGGTCGCCGCAGCAAGGATCATCGCGCGGGTGCGCTCCGGATCGCGCACATTGCCGTTCGTGCGTTTCGGCGGCTTCTTCGTAGCGAGCGCGGTAGCCATTACTGCAATGCCTTCAAACGATCGGAAAAAGAGGATGGCGCCCACGGCGCCGGCAAACCAAGGTCGGCAAGAATCACCTGCGCTGCATTGTAGCCCGGGAGACCGGTGACATTGCCGCCCGGATGACTCGACGAGCCGCACAGATAAAGATTTGGGATGTGCGCGCGATAGCTGCCGGCACCGGGGAACGGCCGGTCGTGCCCGACCTGCCCGTTGGTGAAGGCACCGATCAGGAGATCGGCTTCGCGCATGTTCGGAAGCTCGCGTTCGACATCGAGCGGAGAGCGCGTGAAAGCGTCGATCACCGCGCCCTCAAGATTCGGCGCATGCTTGCGCCAGAGCGAGAGCATCTTCTCGCCGTGTTTGTCCTTGTAGCCATCCCAGCGCTTCGGATCGCCGTGGAGATGATACGGCAGCTTCTCCCACATGAAGGCGGCATGTTTTCCGGCCGGCGCCTGCGTCGTATCGAACAGCGACGGGGTCGCGCCCCACATCACGGTATCCGGCACGGTGCCGGCTTCATGATGGCGAACGATATCCGTAAACTGATCGACGTGATCGAGCCCCATGATCACCATGAAGGCTTTGGCGAGCGCAGGATTATTCTTTGCAGCGGCGTATTGCGGCGCTTCGTTGAGGTTCAGATGCAGCGCGAACAGAGGCGCGAGCAGATTGTATTGAAACTTCGACGCCAGGTCGCGCACCTCCCGCGGCACCAGCGTCTCATCGAGGAGGTCGAGGAAGGTCTGCTGCGGGTTCAGCGCGGAAACGACGAAGGTTCTTGCGCGCAAAAGCTCGCCTTCCCGCGTTTCCACACCGACCGCCTTGCCGTTTTCGACAACGATACGCGCCGGCTCGGCAAGCAGACGGATTTCGCCGCCGCTTTCGTGCACCGCGTTTTCCAGCGCCCGGGCAAGTGCCGCAGTACCGCCTCTCGACATTTGCGCCTTGTCAGGTGACGCGAGGAGTGCCGCGATATGGTGGCCGAAACCTTTCACCCGCAGGTCGACTTCCCGCAAGCCGTTGAAGAAAAGCAGTCCGGCCTTCACCGCCGGATGCTCGAATTCCTGATGCACGAATTCGAGCGGCGACAGCGCGCTGACTTCAAGAAGCCGGCGGCCGGCCGCGCTCTTTTCCAACAACCGCCGGCGCTCGGCAGCCGGCAGCGGCGGCGACTTCGCCTCCCACGAGAGAATATCGCGCACGATCGGCACGAAATCGTGCTGCCAGCGCTTCAGCGTTTCCGCATCCTTCTTCGAGAACTTCTCGAAGGACGCGACCGTGCGCTCGATGTCGGTCCACCATTCCAGCGAACGGTGGTCGCTCGTGATCATCGCGACATTGAGTTCCGGCTCGATATATTTCGCACCATGCCGCTCCAGCTCCAGGTCGGCATACCAGGGCATCGCGGTGATCGCGCGCTGAAAAAATGCGTGCGTGTTGTGCAGGAAGCCGGGACGGCGCGGATCTTCCATGGTCGCAAGACCGCCGCCTGCGATATGGCGCCGGTCGATCGAGAGCACTTTCAACCCGGCTCGGCCGAGATAGGCTTGCAGCACAAGCGCGTTGTGACCCGCGCCGATGATGATGCCGTCCCAGCTCATTCCATACCCAGGAGCCGATAGATGCGACGGGTGTATTCGCCGAACTTCTCGGTGTTGCGCACGTCCAGTGTCCGCGGCATCGGGATCTCGACCTGAAAATTGTCCGCCATCTTCGCGGGTCCCGCCGTCAGCACCACGACGCGCGTACCCAGAAACACCGCTTCGGTGATGCCGTGGGTCACGAAGATGATGGTCTTCTTCGATTCCTCCCAGATCCGGAGCAGTTCGAGGTTCATCTTCTCGCGCGTGAGCGCGTCGAGCGCACCGAACGGCTCGTCCATGAGCACGAGCTTCGGGTCATGAACGAGCGCGCGTGCAATGGAGGCGCGCTGCTGCATGCCGCCGGAAAGCTCGTAGGGATATTTCTCCTCGTGCCCCTTCAGGCCGACGAGATCGAGCAGTTCATAGGCGCGCTTGCGCGCAACTTCGTAGGGGATGCCGAGAATTTCGGTCGGCAGCATCACGTTGTCGATGATCTTGCGCCATTTCAGCAGGAGCGGCTGCTGAAACACCATGCCGATATCCTTGGTCGGATTGAAAGGCTGCGACGGCGACCCGATGCGGACTGCACCGGCGTCGAAGCCGTGGAGACCGGCCAGGATTTTTAGAAGCGTGGTCTTGCCGCAACCGGAGGGACCGACCAGCGACACGAGCTCGCCCTGCTCGACATCGAACGTGGCTTCGGAGACCGCGAGAAACTCGGCGCCGCGCGTCCGGTAAACTTTTCGCACGCCATCGAGATGAATGAATGCTTCGCTCATGGCGTGCCTATTGAATCCGGGCGTCTTTGACGACGAAATAGCGCTCGAGCCCGAGCACGATGCCGTAGAGCACGCCGCCGATGAGGGTAATCAGGATTACCGCCATGAACATCGCGGCGGTGTCGAGCGTGACCTGCACCTGCAGCATCAGGTAGCCCAGACCGCGCTCGGAGCCGAGAAACTCGCCGACGATCGCGCCTGCGACGGCGAGAATGGCGGCGACTTTCATGCCCGAGAAAATATAAGGCAGCGCGCCGGGCAGCTGAATCTTCGTGAAAAGCTGCCAGCGCGAGCCGCGCAACGTGCGCACCAGATCGAGAAGATCGGGCTCCACTTCGCGAAGCCCGCGTGCGGTCGTCAGCACGATCGGGAAGAAGCAGATCGCAAAAGCCATCAGCGTATTCGGCCAGATGCCGTATTTGAACCAGACGATCATCAGCGGCCCAAGTGCCACTTTCGGGATCATGTTCAGGCTGACGAGAAGCGGCATCGCGAACATTTCAAGCCAGCGAAACCACGAGAATAAAAGTGCGGTCAGAATGCCGAAGACTGCAGCGAGCGCGAAGCCGCCGAAAATTTCGATCGAGGTTGCGGCGATATTCTCGAGCCAGCGATAATTCGGAACGACCAGCGCGTGCAGCGTGTCGTAAGGGGAAGGCATCACGACCTTCGGCACTTCTCCGTAAACGACGAAAAAGTGCCAGATCGCGATCAGGATCAAATGACTGAGAATGGCGAGCGCGTAGCGCTGCACCTGTTCGTTGCTGCCGCTCATGGCTGTTCTCCCCTTCCCATTCCGACTATCCGGGAAGCAGCCGGGGCTCGCAAGCCGCAAAAATACCTCATGCCAGCCATCGCTCCAGATTTGCGCGCACGAATGCGTCGTCGTTCAGATGCGGATAGGCCGCATAAACCCGATCAATTTCTTCCTTTTGCCCGGGGCCCAGCGTCTCGTTCGGGTCGAGACACCAGGTTCCTTCGAGCAAGCCCTGCCGGCGAAGGATTTCATGGCAGCCGCAAATGACTCCGTGAAAATCGTTCGCGACGTCGAAGATCGCGGCGTTGCAATCCGTGACCTGAGAATCCATAGCAAGCATGTCGGCCGACACCGAAGGCTGCGCCGCCTCAGTCTGTGCGCGATCGAGCAGTTCCACCGCCCGCTGCACCCAGCAGCTCCAGTGCCCGAGCAGGCCGCCCTTGATGCGAACGATCACGGGCTCGCCGTCACGGACCACCACGAACGGCGTCACCAGATCGAGCACAATGTGATCGTCATTACCGGTGTAGAGCGTGATGCGTTTTTCCGCGCGAGCTGCGACGACGCCGCGGATCACGTCGAGCGTACGATAGCGGTTGAACGGCGCCATCTTGATCGCGACCACGTTCTCGATTTCCGCGAAGCGCTTCCAGAACGACGCGGGCAGCACGACTCCGCCGACCGCGGGCTGCAGATAAAAGCCGACCAGCGGAATTTCGGCCGCTACGCTCTTCGCATGCGCGATGATGTCGTCTTCCGAAGCGCCCTTCATGGCGGCGAGCGAAAGCAGCCCGGCGTGATAGCCGATGCCGCGTGCGGCCTGCGCCTCTTTCACGGCCTGTGCGGTCTTGCCCGCGAGACCGGCAACCATGACCAGCGGGCGCGAGGTCTGTTCGCGCGCCGTCTTCATCGCAAGCGAAAGCACCGGCTCGTAGAGGCCGACATCGCGAATCGCAAATTGCGTCGTGTGAACGCCAACCGCGAGGCCGCCGGCACCCGCATCAATGTAATAGCGGGTCAGCGCACGCTGGCGGCGCTCGTCGAATCTGCGCGATGCATCAAGCGCCAGTGGATGCGCAGGGATCACCGTACCCTTGCGCAACAAGGCCAGCACATCGGCCGGCAGATCGCTCCAGCGTAAAGCCACTCGCGTCTCCCTCGGCTATACGGCGCAGTCCGGAAAACGCCCCCGCCTGCGCTCATTCCCGCACCATTTGACAGGCGCTTTGGCCGCTCATATCGTCTAGTAACTAGATAGTTACATCGAAACTTTGCCGCATGTCGAGAACCGGATGACCGGCCCATGCCGCAACGCCTTATGGGAGGAGGTCAGATGAAAACTGCATTGAAACTCGCGTCTGCATTGTTCGCCGCCGCGCTATTGGCTCCGGCCAGCGCATCGGCGCAGAAAATTACCCTGACCCTGAACTGGGTCGTGGGTGGCGATCATGCGCCCTATTTCTACGCATTGAAGAACGGCTGGTACAAAGATGCCGGTCTCGATCTCGACATCGAGGCGGGCCGCGGCTCGGCTGCTTCGGCGCAGAAAGTCGCCGCCGGATCTTCGCAGATCGGCCTCTCCGACATGGCCGGCGTGCTGCTGTTCCGCGGCAAGGGTGCCGACCTCGTCGGCGTCATGAACATTTACGCAAACTCGCCGCAGGGCATGTACTGGAAGAAAAGCTCCGGCATCAAAGGCATCAAGGATCTGGTCGGCAAGCGCATCGGCAACCCGGCAGGCGACGGTGCCCGCACGATGTGGCCTGCGCTCGCGAAGGCCAACGGCATCGATCCGAACTCGGTGATCTGGGTGAACATCGACGCCAATGCCAAGCTCGCCGCGCTGAAGTCCGGCGCGATCGATGCGACGACCTCGTTCTTCAACATCCATCACATCTTCGCCCGCGAACTCGGCGACGACATTGGCTTCCTCGCCTGGCGCGACGGCGGCCTCAACCCCTACGGAAACTCGCTGATCGTCAACGGCGATTGGCTGAAGAAGAACAAGGACAAGGTCGCCGCCTTCGTGAAGGTGACGCAGCGCGCTTTCGCCGAATGCGCGAAGAAGCCCGAGCCGTGCATCCAGGCCATGGTCGACATGAACGGTGCACTGAAGTTCGACAACGAACTGACCAACTGGCACCTCGTCTCGATCCTGATGAGCGACGACACGTCGAAGAACGTGGCGCTCGGCTGGCACGACGACAAGCGCATGGCCGCGGACTACAAGCTGGTCGACGAATATCTCAAGATGGAAAAGCCGTACGACGTGAAGACGGCCTACACCAACGAGTTCCTCGACAAGAACATCAAGATGCCGGCGATCAATCCGCCGAAGCTCTACTGAGCAGATACGGATAAGGACAAAAAGGCCGGCATCACCGCCGGCCTTTTTTATTTCGTCCGCTGCTAGCCCAGTTCCGGCCCTGCCACCGCAAAAGTGCGCGGCAGGTCCTGAAAGCTTTCGCTGCGTTTCAACATCATGCGCGTATAGGGCCGCTCGTGGATGAAGCCCGCGCCGCGCAGATGTTCCAGCAGCAGTTTCTTGTCGTCCATCACGTCGATATAGACCGGTGCCGGAACGACGCGGATCGCGGCGTCGATCAACGCCACCGCGGCATTCTCGTCATCCGCAACCAGCGGGCCGATCTGCGCCGCGCGCCGACCAGCGCGGCCGAGCAGAAAGCCGGCAATCCTGCCATTGCGCCGGACGATCAGGTCCGCCGCCGGTACCCTGCCGCGAAGGCGCGCGAGCACTGCCGTCCGGTCGGCGCCGAAGTAGCGCGAATCGTAGGCGCAAAGTTCGGCCCAATCGTCATCCCTCAGCGGCATGGCGGAAGCCGGCGACACGGCCGCTTTGGTTCGCGCGGGCTCTTTCCGCAACATGCGCTGAAACCGCCAGGAATCCTCGAAGCCGAGCCCGAGATAGACCGCGCGTCCCGCAGGGGTCGCGTCCAGCACGGGGACGAGCCCCGCCCCGGTAAGGCTCTCGATGCAGCGGCTCATCAGTCGCGTTGCGAGGCCCTTGCGCCGGTATTCGCCTGCGATCAGCACCATGCTGATCCAGCCGAACTTGCCGCCATAGGGCAGCGTGGCGGCCGTCGCGACCACCCTGCTCCGGTCACGGATCGCGAAGACCGTGCCGAGCGCGAGGAATATTCGCCAGTCCGCCGCGGTCTGATTCCAGCCGGCTTCCGCCACCAGCGCCTCGGCGTCGCGCAGTTCGCTTTCGGAAAGCCGGCCGATTTCCAGATCAGAAGCTGCCATCGCGGGTATCGTAATGCGTTTCCTTGCCGAGACTTTTCTGGTCGCGCGAAATCCAGTCGGCGGTCCAGGCGATCATCCGCGTGAGCGACACGGGAGGCTCGCCCAGCAGTGCCCTTGCCTGCGTGGTGTTCACGAGCCAGCCGTCGGAAGCTTCCTTGCCGATAAATTTCGGCTCTCTGGCGAAGAGCTTGCCGAACTCGACCGCAAGCCAGCGGATGCTGATGGTTTCCGGCCCGCTGATATTGATGGGGCTGGTCGGCGTCGTGCAGTGCGCCAGCATGCGCAGGATCATGGTGTTGGCATCGCCCTGCCAGATCACGTTGACATGGCCTGCAGTCAGATCGATCTCGCGGCCGCGATACACTTTGGTCGCAACGTCGTGCAGCACGCCATAGCGCATGTCGATTGCGTAGTTCAGGCGGATGATGCGGCCCGGCGTTTCGAACTTGCGCGAGAAATGCTCGAACATGGCTTCACGGGCTACGCAGGAATTGGCGTAAGCGCCGGGCGGCGGAACCGCCGGCACATCCTCCGACGCGCCGCCCTTGGTGACATCCACATAGGGATAGACACAGCCGGTCGAGAACGCGACGATCCGCGACTTCGCATAAACTTCGGCGACCATCGCCGGCACATGCGCATTCATGGCCCAGGTCAGATGCTCGGCGCCGCTGGAGCCGAACTTTCTGCCCGCCATGAAGATCACGTTCGGCAACTTCGGCAGTTTCTCGAGGCTCGCGCGATCCAGCAGATCGGCCTCGATGCATTCGATGTCCCAGTCCTGCAGCTTTTCGCGCAGGCCCGCTTCGGAGAAGCGCGCAACCCCGATCACGCGGCGGTCGGGTGCCGCGCGCTTGGCAAGGCGCGCCAGCGTCGGTCCCATTTTTCCGCCCACGCCGAGCACCAGAATATCGCCTGGAACCTTTTCCAGATCCGCGCGCAAAAGCTCCGAAGGTGCGGTCATAAAATCTTCCACCGCAATCTCGTCGCGAAAGCTTTCCGGCAGCGCTGCTGCTGCGACATTCATGGCGTGCTCCTCGTCTTCGTTTTTCTTCTTCGTGCTTCTTGGCGCTTGCGCGACGGACGCGCTATAAGTAACCAATTAGATACTTGCGATACTAGGGCGCCCCAAGACGCCCGGCAACCGTCGCAAAACGCAGTTCAGGGAGCGCAGCCATGTCGAGCAATCCGCAGATTCAAACCACCGTTGTCGGCTCTTACCCGGTGCCCGAGTGGCTTTCGGCCCTGCCCTCGGAACAGGCGGTGACGGACGCGACCCGGGTCGTGCTCCATACGCAGGAACAAGCCGGCATCGATCTGGTCTGCGACGGCGAGCTTTCGCGCTTCGACGTCAATCATCCCGAGACCAACGGCATGATCGAGTACTTCGTGCGGCCGATGGCCGGCATCCGCACCAAGCTCACCTTCGAAGAATTGGTCGAGTACCGTTCGATGAGCTCGATGCGCTTTCGCTCGCAGCCGCCCGGACTGGTCGAAGGTCCGGTCAGCTCCGGCACACTCGATCTGCCCCAAGCCTATCAGCGGGCCCGTGCGCTGACGCATAAGCCGTTCAAGTTCACCGTCACAGGCCCGCACATGCTGGCGAAGACGCTGCTCGACAAGCATTACAAGAGCCTGCCGGACCTGACATTTGCCATTGCCGACGCGCTCGCCGCGCAGGTGAAATATATCGACGCCGAGGTGGTGCAGATCGACGAGGCAAATCTTCCCGGCAGCCCCGACGAATGGCAGTGGGCCGCGGAAGCCATGAACCGCGTGCTGAAGGCGGTGAAGACCAAGCCCGCAGTACACCTTTGCTTCGGCAATTACGGCGGCCAGTCGATCCAGAAAGGCACCTGGAATCAACTAATGAAGTATCTCAACGCGCTGCATGCCGATCACATCGTCATGGAGAACGCGCATCGCCCGGCGGAAGAACTCGCGGCGTTTCGCGAACTGAAACCAGAAATCGGCTTCGGACTTGGCGTGGTCGACATCAAGTCCACCGTGATCGAAAGCGCGGATTCCATCGCGCGGCAGATCGAACGCGCGGGGACCATGATCGGTGCGGGCCGCATCAAGTACATCCATCCCGACTGCGGCTTCTGGATGCTCAAGCGCTCGATCGCGGACGGCAAGATCCGCGCGCTGGTCGAAGGCCGCAATCTCTATGAAGGACGAACGAACGCCAGGGTCGCCTAGCGCTCGGCCATGACCGCGCGAAACCGCGCCACCGGCGCGGGATTGCGGATCATGGTGAGCGGCATCGAGAAGTGACCACGGTTCCAGACGAAGCGGTTCGCATCCGGCACGCCCCAGGAATCGATCAGGCTCAGACCACTTGCGAACGGCGTAATGCGATCGCGCTTGCCAAGCACGGTGACGATGCGTTCCGGAGGAACGGCAGGCAGCCTCGCAGGATCGAGCAGACCCAGTGCCTGTTCGATCCTTTCGCGATTCCAGCCATGCTGCTCGGCGTTGAAGTCGACGCCGAGCAATCCGGCCATGTCGCCCTGCAACGTCGCGTCGGTCATGCGGCCCGAATGTGTAATGAGAAAAAGTCCGTCGGGACGGAGCCGCTCGTTCTTTGCGCCGATCTTCTCTGCCGCAAACTGCGCAATCAGCGCGCCAAGACTGGTGCCGCCGAAAGCGAGCGGCGTGTCCGAGCGCTCGCGCACCCAGTTTGCGATCACCGCCCATTCCTGCGCGGCGCCGGTGAAGGCGTCGAACAAGCCGCCGGGAATGTGCGCCAGCATCGGCTGCCCGCCGAAACTTCCCCGAGGCCGACGGCGGCCATGCCACGGCGCAACGGGACGAATGACGCGAAAGCCTTCGGCGCGCAGCGTTCGCGCCTCGTCGATCAATCCGCGCCAGTGATCGAACTCGATACAGATGCCGTGCCCGAAGATGACGGTCGGCGGATTCTTGACGCCGCGCGGCTCCAGCACGCGGGCATAAACCGTATCGCCCAATAGCGAAGACGGGCTCTGAAATCGCAGCCAGTAGTCCGTGCCTGCCACGCGTTCCACGGATTTCGAGACCTCGACGGATGTGTTCGACCGTTCGAGATCGTCGAGCGAGAGCCGCTCGAGCTGTGCGCCGTAGATCGCCGCGACTTCCTCCGGCGTCTGCGTGATGGACTTCAGGCGCGGCGGCGCGCTCCGCATCAGGAAGCCGAAGTGACGCCGCGTCAGGTTATAGGCGTGGCTTGCGGCGAAGCGGGAAGCCTCGATCTCGCGCAAGGTTTCCGCGCTTTCGTTGCCGTCGCCGAAGAATGCAATTTCCCAGCGCCTTTCGGTCTCGGCCGCGAGCTCGCGCGCGGCAGCGGTCTGCAGGAGTGCGTCGGCAATCCTCTTTTCGCTGAAGCGCCGTATCGGCAATTCCGCGAGTTCGCGGAAGCGGGCGGTGGAAGTACCCGCCTCCTCTGCTGCCGCCCATAGCAGCGAGGACGGCACAAACAGCCGCCGCAGCGCCCAGGAGCTTACCGGGTCGAACCACGCCCACCCGAAGGCATAGCCCTTCAGGGTCCGGGCCCAGTTGCGCGGGGGCTTGGCTTTGTATTGCATAGCGTGGGGCTGTCCGGTCACACGCAAAAAGAACCGCGAGGGCTACCGAGGAAACGTCTAGATAGCGGATGATCGGTCCGCCGTCTTGCAGGATTCTGGGGCGGAATCATGTGGTCCGAAGTCACGCTGCCACTCTGGCTCGTTATTGTTGCCGGGCTGCTGGCCGCGCTTGCCTTTCTGGACCGGCTCCTGCTGCCCAGCATGCGCTGGGCCCTGCGGCGGCGCGCCAACAAGGCGATCGGCGAACTCAACGACCGCCTGCGGCTCCAGATCAAACCCTTCAAGCTGACCAAGCGCCAGGTGCTGATGGACCGGCTGGTCTATGACCCGGAGGTGCTGCACGCGGTTGATGACTACGCCCGCGAGCACAAGATTCCCCGCGAAGTGCTGATGGAGAAGGTGAAGCGCTACGCCGGCGAGATCGTGCCTTCGTTCTCGGCCTACGCCTATTTCCGCATCGGGACGCGGCTCGCCAAGCGCATCTCCGAAATGCTCTATCGCGTGCGGATCGGATTTCGCAATGAGGAGGCCTTCGCCAATGTCGACCCTGACTCGTCGGTGGTGTTCGTCATCAACCACCGCTCCAACATGGACTATGTGCTCGTAACTTATGTCGCGGCACAATCCTCCGCCCTCTCTTACGCAGTCGGCGAGTGGGCACAGATCTGGGGGCTCCGGAACCTTATCCGTTCCATGGGCGCCTATTTCATACGGCGCGACTCCCGCGACGCCCTCTATCGCAAGGTGCTTTCGCGCTACGTTCACATGGCAACGGCATCGGGCGTGGTACAGGCGATTTTTCCGGAAGGCGGCCTGAGCCGGGATGGACGGCTGCGTCCGCCAAAATTCGGTCTGCTCAGCTATATGGTGGCGGCGTTCGATCCGAAAGGGCCGAAAGACGTCGTCTTCGTGCCGGTCGGCGTGAACTACGACCGCGTACTCGAAGACCGCATGTTGACGAGTGCTGCGCTGGCCGAACCCGGCAAGAAACCGGTATTCGGCTTCAATCTCTTCACGCTCCTGCGGCACTTCTTCCGGCACGTCTGGCTCGCCTTTCGCGGCGAATGGTACCGCTACGGCTATACCTGCGTGAGCTTCGGCGATCCGTTTTCGCTCAAGAGCTATGTCGCGCAGCAGAAGATCGATTTCCGCGATCTGCCCGAACAGGAGCGTTTCGCGGAAATCGAAAAACTCGGCGCGAAACTGATGGATGCAGTCGGCAAGGTTGTGCCGGCGCTGCCGGTTTCTCTGGTCGCAACCGCGATCCTCGACGCCCACCCCGCACCGCTGTCCCTGTTCGAGATCAAGAGTCGCGTCTCGCAGATCATCGAGACGCTGGAAGCGTCAAAAGCTTACGTTCATATTCCACGCTCGGACCGGGACTATGCGATCGAAGTCGGCTTGCGGATGCTCCGGCTCAGGCACATCGTCAACGAGAACGATGGCATCTTTTCCGCCAATCCGGCCGACCTGCATATCCTGCGCTACTACGCGAATGCGATTGCGCATCTGTTGCCCGGGCACGAAATGGAGCCGGCTGCGCCGGGCTCCCCCGAAAAACCTGCAACGTCGCTCGCCCTGCCCCACGCCGCTTCGCAGGCATAGCCACGCAGAATTCGTCATATACATGCTGATATATCGCTTGCAGCATCGTTATATCATGCTATACACAACGGATACCTTGATAGGAGCACCGGCTTTCTCCTGTTGAGTACTTGTCCGGAGTGTCGCTTGGCGCGTGACGTTGGCGGCTCCGGGCAATTTTTCTTTTGAAGTCCAGCCGGTCGCAGAACAATTGCGACCATATGCACATGGCGGAACGCGCCGGCTCTCTGGACTCGTTATATCCATTTTTATATTACGTCATCGACGGCATCGGGCTGGATGCTGTCAACGCGGTCCACCGAGCACGCAAAACGTAAAAGCAGGGCGCACCTGCAACATGGGGGCATATATGCGCAGAACAATTGTTGCGCTTCTGTTGTCGACTACCGCTATCGCAGTAACGCAGGCTGCACGCGCGCAAAATCAGGTATTCGACCTCGGCACGATTACGGTGACTGCCGGCGAGAACAATATCGGAAGCAACCGCGTATCTCCGACCGGTGTTTCGGTTTCAAACGAGCAGATGTATGTCAGCAATTCCATCACGCTCGATGCTGCCCTCGCCAACCTTCCCGGCGTCACCGCGACGATGGACAGCAACGGCCGGCGCAATGAGCGCGACATCTTCGTGCGCGGTTTCGGCCGCTGGCAGGTGCCGCTCACTATTGACGGCGTCCGCATCTACCTGCCTGCCGACAATCGGCTCGACTTCAACCGCTTCCCGACATCCGACCTGTCCGAAATTCAGATCGAAAAAGGCTATGCATCGGTATTGAACGGCCCCGGCGGAATGGGTGGCTGGATCAACCTCGTCACCCGCAAACCGGTAAAGCCCTTCGAGGGCGAGTTCATTGTCGGATTCAACATCGACAACCGTGGCAGCTTCCAGGGTTGGCAGACCTATGGCCGCGTCGGCACCTTACAGGAGCGCTATTATCTGCAGGCGAGCTTCACCAGCAACGATCAGGATTTCTGGACTCTGTCGAGGAAATATCAGCCTACGCCGACAAGCCTAGAAGATGGCGGCCGGCGCATTAATTCTGACTCCGGTGACTGGCGCCTGAACCTCAAGTTCGGCTTCACGCCGAACGATACCGACGAATATGTTTTCAACTACATCCGGCAGGAAGGCTATAAAGGCGGCCCGCTGCATGTTCGCACCAATCCGCCAGTTCCGGGCAACGGTTACTGGCGCTGGCCGCAATGGGACGTGCAGACCTTCAGCTTCCTGTCCCACACGCAGATCGGCAATGCGTCCTATTTGAAGACCAAATTCTATTACAACACCTTCGACAACCTGCTCTCGGCCTACGACAACATCAACTACTCGACCCAGAACAACAACGGCCGCTTCGACAGCTACTATAATGACAACGCCTATGGCGCGAGCATCGAGGCGGGCACGCAGATCACGTCACGCAACCTCTTGAAGGCGGCGTTCCATTTCCGCCAAGATACGCACAAGGCATTCAACGACAACCGTCCGACACATCCGACGCTGCGGGTTATCGATCCGGTGGAGACGCGCAAGGAACGCACCTGGTCGATCGCTGCGGAGAATACCTTCCGTGTCACGCAGAATATCGACTGGATTGCCGGCATCAGCTACGATGAAAACAAGCTGATTGTTGCCGAAAACTACGACAGCGCCACGATGACGATGTTGCGTCACCCGGTCGGCGGCAGTAACGCGCTCAACTGGCAGTCGATGCTGGTGTGGCGCTATTCGCCGGCGGGCCAGCTGCACGCCAGCGTGTCCTCCCGCTCGCGCTTCCCGACTTTGTTCGAGCGCTTCAGCACCCGCTTCGGCACGGCATTGGTAAACCCGGATCTCGGACCGGAGCGTTCGATCAATTACGAACTCGGTTGGAAGTATCGCGTGAATCCCGAAACGCGGATCGAAACCGCGGTGTTCTATAGCGACGTGACCGATTTCATTCAGACGGTAACCGTCATGCCCGGCACGACGCAGTTCCAGAACGTCGGCAACGGCCATTTCTACGGATTCGAAATCTCGGGCACGACACGCCTGCACTCGCAACTTACCGCCGGCGCCAACTACACGTTCATCCGCCGCGAGCTCACCGACGTGGTGAACACCGCGTACCGCCCCACCGGCGTGCCGCAGCACAAGGCTTATCTGTACCTGTCCTATACGCCGACGGAGAAGCTGGAGATCATTCCGAGCGTGGAAGTCGCAAGCGCCCGCTGGACCGATGTCACGCTACAGCCGGCTCCGATCCTGCCGCCCGGCGTTGGCGTTTACGGCCTGACCGGCGCTTACACGCTGGTGAACCTGACCGCGCGCTACAAGGTCACGAAGAACCTCGAACTGACCACGGGCGTGCGCAACCTGCTCGACAAGAACTACGAACTTGCCGACGGCCTGCCCGAACCCGGCCGGACGATATTTGCGAAAGCCCGGGCGACCTTCTAGCCCCAGCCAGCGGACGGCCGCGAAAGATTTACTTCTTTTGCGCCGTCCGCGACGGCGGAACCTTCACAAGCTTCTCGAACGCCCGGCGCGAAGGCTCGGTTGCGGCGATCGCTTTCTGCTCCATCTCCCGGAAGAGCCGCAGCACCTCGTTGCCCGTCGGAGTCAGCGTAGCGCCGCCACCCTGCTCGCCGCCGGTTTCCGTCGAAATTACCGGCTCCCGGAACGTATTGTTGAAGGCGTCAATCAACAGCCAGGCTTTCCGGTAGGACATCCCCATCTTCCGCGCGCCTGCTGAGATCGAACCGGTTTCGGCAATCGCTTCCAGAAGCGCGATTTTTCCCGGTCCGACGCGGGGACCGGAATCAAGATCAAAGCGGATGAATATCCGCCGTTCCGGCTTATGATCCTTTCTAGCCATGCCCGCTTATACACCAGCCCGCAGCCAGCGCACGACGCCCCTGCCCGCCGCAACGCCCGTGGCAAAGCAGGCCTGCAACAGATAGCCGCCGGTCGGCGCTTCCCAATCGAGCATTTCGCCCGCGGCAAAGATGCCGGGACGCTTTCGCAACATGAAATGTTCGTCGATTTCCTCGAAGCGTATTCCACCGGCGCTCGAGATCGCCCGCTCGATCGGGGCTATTGCGGAGAGCGACAAGGGCAGCTGCCTGACGAGCGCGGCGAGTTCTTCGGCAGGCAGTTCCTGCAATCTCGCGTTATTTTTCGCCGCCCATTCCTGCAACAGCGCGATCGCAACCGGCGGCAGGTTGAGGGTCTTGCGCAGGAAGTTCGAGAAGGATTGCTTGCCGCGCGATACTTCGAGCCGCTTCGTCAATTCTTCGGCGGATAGATCCGGCCGCAGATCGACGAAAAGTGTCGCGACGCCGTTCGCCGTTATTTCCCGGCGCAAAAACGATGAAAGCGCGTAAACCGCACCGCCTTCGATTCCATAACTGGAAATCACCGCCTCGCCGCGAACGGTGACGTCGCCCGCAGTCAGGGCAATCCGCTTCAGCGGGACGCCCGCAAAACGGGTACGGAAAGTCTCGGACCACAAAACTTCGAAGCCGCTGTTCGCAGGTACCAACGGCGCGATGGCAATGCCGCCCTTGCCGAGTTCTTCCGTCCAGCTACCGTCCGAACCAAGCCGCGGCCAGCTCGCGCCGCCGAGCGCGAGCACCGTGGCATCGGGCTTCACGGCGAGACCTCCCTCCGGTGTGTCGAAGCGAAGCGCGCCTTCGTCGTCCCAACCGCGCCAGCGATGGCGGAAAGCAAAGGCGACCCCGCTCTCTCCGAGACGCCGCAGCCAGGCTCGCAGCAAAGGCGACGCCTTGTGTGCCTCGGGAAACACCCGCCCGCTCGAACCCGCAAACGTCTTCTGCCCCAGCGCCTCGCTGAAGGCGCGCAACTGCGCGGGCGTGAAGCGCTCGATTGCGGGACGCAGCGCGGGCTCGCGTTCGCCATAACGGCGCAGAAACGTTTCAAACGCTTCGCCATGGGTCAGGTTGAGGCCGCCGCGGCCAGCGAGCAGAAACTTGCGCCCCGCGCTTGGCATGCGCTCGTACACGGTCACGGCAAAGCCCGCCTTCGCAACTTCGTCTGCCGCGATCAAGCCAGCCGGGCCCGCGCCGATGACTGCTATGTGATGGGTCTTTTCCTGCACCATGGCCCGGCTTTAGAGCACCGGAGACAGAAGCGAAATCCCCGCGCTCAACTTCCGGCGCAAGGTCCGGGAGCGCTTCAGCGCAACTTCACGTCGCATGGCGTCGATGCGGTTGTCGAAAAACTCCACATAAAGAAGCTGCCAGGCCCGCCCGCGGGTCGAGCGGGCCCCGGTGCCGCCATTGTGCCGCTTCAGCCGCCGGGCAATGTCATTGGTCCAGCCGACATAAGTCCGCAGGCCATGCCGGTCGGAACAGCCGAGCAGATAGACGAAGGCGGGTTCATTTGCGCGCTTTCGCGTCAACGGGACTACTTGCCAAGCTTTCGGGCCAGTTTCTTGATGAGATCGCGCAGTTCAGGCTCGTTCACCTGCGCCGCGGCATCCTCAGGCGCGAACCAGCGGGTCTGGCGCTGGGCCTGCTCCGGCCAGGCCGGCATCTGCTCCTCGACCTCAAGCGCGAAAGTATCGACCGTGCAGTTCACGATTGACCCGTCGTTGCGCTTCTTGTCGTAATGATAGGAGCCGATCGGCTTGTCGCAAACCTTGCCGACCAGCCCCGCTTCCTCCATCGCCTCGAGGGCCGCGAGATTGTGCGGCTCGACGCCGGCGATCGGCCAGCCCTTCGGAATGATCCAGCGACGCGTCTCGCGCGAAGTGACGAGCATCACCTCGACCGCACCCTTCTGGTTTTTGCGGTAAGGCAGCGCCGCGTATTGCCGATCCCCGGATTTCGCACCCATCAGAACAGCCCGCTTGCAAGATAGAACAGCGACGCGATGATCGCCGCTGCCGGCAAGGTGATGACCCAAGCAACCACGATGTTGCTGGCTACGTTCCATCGCACCGCTGAGACCTTGCGCGCCGCGCCCACCCCAATGATGGCCCCGGTAATCGTATGCGTGGTCGATACCGGGATGCCCATATAGGTCGCGGCAAAGAGCGTGATCGCGCCGCCGGTTTCGGCGCAACTGCCCTGCATCGGGGTCAGCCGCGTGATCTTCGACCCCATCGTGTGCACGATGCGCCAGCCACCCATCAACGTGCCGAGCCCCATAAAGAACTGGCAGGTAATGACCACCCAGAACGGCACATAGAATTCGCTCCCGAGGTGTCCGGTGGAAAACAAAAGCACTGCAATGATGCCCATGGTCTTTTGCGCGTCGTTCCCACCGTGGCCCAGCGAATAGAGCGAAGCGGAAATAAACTCGACGATGCGGAACGTGCCGTCGACCGAGCGCGGCGTCGCGCGCACGAACAGCCAGGAAACCAGAAGCACGAGCGTCAGCGCGAGAAAGAAACCAGTCATCGGCGAGAGCACGATCGCGGCCGCGGTCTTGATAAGACCGTACCAGACGATCGCGGCACTTCCTGCCTTGGTAACCGCGGCGCCGAGCAGGCCGCCGATCAGCGCATGCGAACTGCTCGAAGGGATACCGGCCCACCAGGTAATGACGTTCCAGCTGATTGCGCCCATCAATGCGCCGAAGATCACGCGCGCATCCACGATCCCCGCCGAAACGATGCCGGTGCCGATGGTATTGGCGACATGGAGGCCGAAGAACAGGAACGCGATAAAATTGAAGAACGCCGCCCACATCACCGCATATTTCGGCCGCAGCACGCGCGTGGAAACGATCGTCGCGATCGAATTCGCGGCATCGTGCAATCCGTTCAGGAAGTCGAACAGCAGGGCGATTGCGATCAACGCAATCAGGACATGCAGGCTGGTCGCGTCCATCGCTACGCAGAACTCCTAGAGGTGATCGGTGACGAGCGCGCTGATCTCGTTCGCGACGTCCTCGAAACGATCCATCACCTTCTCCAGGTGATCGTAGACCTCGATGCCGATGATAAAATTCATCGCATTGCCGTCGCGATTCTGCAGAAACAGCGACTTGCGACCCGCGTCGTGCAACTGATCCGATTTCTCCTCGATGTCGATGATCCGCTCGGTCAGCGCATGCAGCGCGGCGTTGTTCTTGCCGATGGAGGAGAGCAATGGCATCGCGTCGCGTATCAGCTTCGCCGCCATCGGCGCCATCGCCGCCATCTGCTGCATCTGCGGGTCGAAGGATTTCACCTCATAGAGCGTGATCAGCTTCGCGGTCTTGTTCATCTGGTCGATGGAATCGTCCAGCGAGCTCACCAGATCCTGAATATCGGTGCGATCAAAGGGAGTAATGAAGGTGCGCCGCACGGCCGTCATGACCTCGCGCGTGACTTCGTCGGCCTCCGCCTCGCGTTCGAAAATGATGCGGCTGTAGTGTTCGATCCGGTCGCCGCCCTGGAACAGCCCTTCCAGCGCTTCCGCTCCGGCGACGACGAGTTCGGCATGACGCGAAAAGAACTCGAAGAAGCGCTCCTCCTTCGGCATCAGGGCCTGAAACCAGCTCAACATGGGCGTACTCATTCTCGAGAATCGGTCCCACGCATTTTACCGGATTGTGACAATCCACAGACCAAAACCCGCGGATGTGCCCAGAACTTCTACGGGCGGGACCGGAAGCGAAACGCGGCCAGATCCAGATGCGGCTCGCCCCGCACCATTTGCGCGAGGGCCTCGCCGATGGCTGCGGAATGCTTGAACCCGTGACCTGAACAGGGTGAGGCCACGATCACGTTCGGCTGGTCGGGGTGTCGATCGATCACGAAGCGGCTGTCCGGGACGCTTGTGTAGAGGCAGACGTCCGAGCGGACGCATTCGGGCGCGAGGCCGGGGAAATAAGGCCCCACATAGGTTTCATAGAGCGCCGCCTGCTCTGCAGGCGAAACCTCCCGGTTCACGGTCTGTGGCGTCGCCGCATCGTCGTACTGCTCGGTAGAGATTTTCACACCATCCTCTGGCCTGCCCATCGCCGGGAAGCCGTAGCTGATCTGCGGTGCCGGGGCCTGCCAGACAAAGACCGGAAACCGCGCGGGCGTGAAATCCTCAAAACGCGCGCTTTCCCGGACGCGAAACCAGCAGACGATCTGCCGGGTGACTTTCACGCCGGGCATGAGCGCCGGGTCTATCAATCCAGGAAGCCAGGGACCGGCGCTGACGATCACCGTGCCGGCGACATATTCGCCCGCGGCGGTCCGGACCCGGACGAAACTGCCCTCGTCCTCGAACGACAGTACCTGCTCGTTCTGGCGAAGTGTCGCGCCATGCTTTGCCGCAAGTACGAGCTGGGCACGCACACAGGACTCCGGCCGCAGAAACCCACCCACGCGGTCGGAATAGACCACATCGTCATCCTGCACATTGAAGGCAGGCGCGCGGCGGCGAAATTCCCGCCCCGTCAGGATTTCGTAGGGGATGCCGGCCGCCTTCGCCGCGGCAATCGTGACTTCAAGAAACTCTGCATTGCCGGCTTTGGCCGCGCGGTTCTTGCCCGCAATCGAGACAAAGCCGTTCTGCACAAGCAATGCTTCACCGCTTTCACGTTCGATCTCGCGCCAGAGCAGGTTCGCGCGAAGCGCCAGCGGCGAGTACTCAATCCCCTCGCCGCAGGCAACGCGCGTGATCCGGCTTTCGCCATGGGTCGAGCCCTGCGCATGCGGCGGCGCGTGACGATCGATTCCGAGTACCCGGCTGCCGCGCCGCGCCAATTGATAAAGCGCCGCAGAACCCATCGCGCCGAGGCCGATTACGATCGCATCGAAGCTTGCAGGCACGCTGACGCTTTCTTGCATGGCACGCGCAGTTCGCGCGACCGACAAAATTGATGCTATCCTCCGGGAATGCAATCTCAATCTTTGTCGGCCGCAAGGCCCCTCACCGGGATCGCGGGCCAGTGACCGCCTTCGCATCGGGCATTCATCACGTCACGCTGATGACGCGCCGCGTACAGCAGAACGTCGACTTCTACGCCGGTTTTCTCTGGCTGCGGCTCGTCAAGCAATCCGGCGGTGCCGAGGACAGCGAACAGCTGCACCTTTTCTACGGCGACCGGATCGGCTCGCCGGGTTCACTGGTCAGCTTTCTGGTGTGGGAAGACGGCGCAGCCGGCCGGGTCGGCAACGGCCAGGTATTCGAAATCGCCTTCGCAGTGCCCGAAGATGCCCTCGGCGAGTGGATGACGCGGGCGATCCGCGCCGGCATCGCGTTCGAGGGGCCATCGCCGGAATTCGGCGAGTCCGTTTTGCGGCTGAAAGACCCCGATGGCTTTATCGTGAAACTTGTCGCCACCGCCCTGCGCGGAGATGCACCGCCGCAGGACGACCCGGCAGCCGTGCAGCGGCTTCGCGCCGTAACGATCCTGTCCGAAACGCCGGAAGAAACCGCCGCCTTCGTCAAGCGCTTCGGCTATCGCGAAGCGGGGCGCGCGGAATCGGTATTGCGTCTCGTTTCAGAGAGCGATGCCGTGGATGTGCGTGACGGCGCCGGCTATGTGCCGGGAGTACCGGGCACGGGCGTCGCGGATCATGTTGCGTTCCGTGCGGCGGATGTCGCGGCCGTCAGAAGCGCGGAGAAAGAGCTGACGTCGCTGAACTCTTCGCCGACCAACTTTCACGACCGGAAGTATTTTGTCTCGCTCTATGTGCGCGAGCCCGGCGGCACGCTGTTTGAGCTCGCAACCGACGGCCCGGGCTTCGCCATCGATGAAGCCGTGGAACAGCTCGGCGAGAAACTGTTTATCCCGGAGCGCGACAGCTTCCGCGCGGAGGAACTCAGAATCATGCTCCCACAATTTTCGCGCCCCGGAGAACCGCGCATGCCGCACCGAGAACTCGCTTTCGTACACCGGCTGCATGTACCGGAGAACCCTGACGGGCGAACGCTGGTATTGCTGCATGGCACTGGCGGCAACGAAGCCGACCTTATGCCGCTCGGGCATCGCATCGCGCCGCAGGCGACCCTGCTTGGCGTTCGTGGCCGCGCCACCGACGAGGGCATTGCGCGGTGGTTTCGGCGCTTCACCGCCACGACGTTCGACCAGGCCGATATCCGAAAGGAAGCCGAGGCCTTTGCCGCCTTCATGGGAGAAGCCAGCACGGCCTATGGTCTCGACCCTGCGCGCACCTGTTTTCTCGGCTTTTCCAACGGCGCGAATTTCGCGGGCGCGGTGATGGCGCTGCATCCGCATGTCATCTCATACGCGATCCTGTTGCGGTCGATGCAGGTGCTCGAAACCCTTCCTGAAACCGACCTCTCGGGAACGCATGTGCTGACGCTCGCGGGTGCGCACGATCCCTTCGCATTCGGCTCGCCGCCTCTTGAGAAGTGGCTGCGCAGTTCCGGCGCGGAGGTGGAATCGCGCATCATTCAAGCCGGTCACGAACTCACGCCGGAAGACCTCAAGATTGCGCAAGCCTGGTATCCCGCCGCTGCTGCAGCCACCTGAAGAAGAACACGCATGCCGATCGAATACTTCACCGAGGGAAACTCGGAGACGAGCGTAATCGCCCGCATGGAAGGCTGCGAGGACGAGCGTTTCAAGCGGGTGATGAGCGCGGTGATCCGTCATCTGCATGCCGCCGCGAAAGAGGTGGAGTTGACACAGGAGGAATGGTTCCAGGCCATTCAGTTTCTCACCCGGACCGGCCAGCTTTGCGATGATCGAAGGCAGGAATTCATTCTGCTTTCGGATACGCTCGGACTTTCGATGCTGGTTGATGCGATCAATCACCGCAAAACCGGCAGCGCTACCGAAAGCACGGTGCTCGGACCGTTTCATGTTGCCCATGCGCCGCTGCGCGAGATGGGCGCGGACATCAGTCTGGACGGCAAAGGCGAACCGTTGTTCATGAGCGGGCGTATTTTGAACACTGCGGGTCAGCCCATCGAAGGCGCGGTCCTCGATATCTGGCATTCGAACGTCGAGGGATTCTACGACGTGCAGCAGCCCGACCTGCAGCCCGGATTTAACCTGCGCGGACGCTTCACGACCGGCGCGGACGGACGATACTGGTTTCGCTCGACCCGTCCCGAGTTCTACCCGATCCCTTATGACGGCACGGTCGGCAAGATGCTGGAGAAGATGAAGCGTCATCCCTACCGGCCGGCGCATATTCATTTCATCGTGTCGGCGCCGGGATATGCCAGCGTGACAACGCATGTCTTTCCGCGCGGCGCGAAGTATCTCGAAAGCGATGCCGTATTTGGCGTGAAGGAAAGCCTTATCATCGACTTTCCGCGGCACGACGACCGGGCACGCGCGGCCGAACTTGGCGTCGGCAATCCGTTTTCGACGGCAGAGTACGACTTCGTGCTGGAAGACCGCGCCTAGAGCACGACCGGATTCACGCCGCCATCGACCGAAATCGTGGTCCCGGTAATATAGCCGCCGCGGTCGGACGAAACGAATAGCACTGTATTTGCAATCTCTTCCGGGCTGGCCATGCGGCCCAGCGGCAGACGCGCGATGTTCTTCCTGCGCGCCTCCTCGATGGAAACATTCATGAGCTTCGCGTCTGCGGCCAGTCCTTCGGCGACTCGGCCGGTTTCAGTCAGGCCGGGACTGACCCCGACAACGCGAACACCTTTCTCGGCGTAGGCCGCGCCGAGCCCCGCCGTCGCAAGCATCAATGCGGCGTTGGCCGCGCCACCCGCAAGATGCGCGACCGCCGCGACCTTGCCGCCGACTCCGATGACGTTGACGATCACGCCCTTCCCACGCCCGGCCATCCGCTTTACCAGCGGGTCGATCAGGTTGATGTAAGTGAAGTATTTCGCGTCCATTGCCGCGCGCCAGAACTCCGGCGTGAGATCTGCGGGTGCGCTGCGCCGGGCAGCGCCCGCGGAATTCACCAAGATATCGATCGCGCCGACCTTGTCCTCAACCTCGCTGACCATGCGACCCGCGGCTTGCGCATCGGTCAAATCCGCGGCGACGGTGTGAAGCCCCGGACGCGAGGCCGCAGCGCGTTCAAGATTGCTACTTTCGCGCGAGCAGATCACCACCGCCGCGCCCTCCGCCCGGAACGCATCGGCGCAAGCCAGACCAATTCCCTTGGAGCCGCCGGTGATGAGAACCGTCTTGCCGCCGAGATCGAGATTCATGCGCTATTCCCAAGCCTGCGTGTGCCACAGCGAAGCGGCGCGCGAGAGCGCGACTGTAAAGGCGCGGGAAAGGGAAATAAATCCGCCCGGCGTTAGCCGCGCTAGCGGATTTCGAACCAGGGATCGCCCTTCGAACGCGGCATCGTCTCCGATGGCGGCGTCGGCGGCACGGCATGATTCGGACGATTGTCGGCTTCCGCAGCAGGCGAAGGCGTGACCTTCATCGTCTTCACGAGACGGCCCATGGACGCCAGCAGCCGGTATTCGGAGAACAGGGCGGCATGCTGCGCAGTCAGATAGGCGGCATCGGTGGCGTAACCGGTGTTCTGCGTATCCAGAAGGTCGAGCAGCGAACGCGCGCCGATACGAAACTGCTCCTGATAAGATTGCAGCAGCTGGCGACTGACGCCCGACTGCCGGCGCAGCGTTTCAGCCTGCCGGCGCAGCCAGTCACGACGATCCCAGGACTGCCGCACTTCGTGCTCGACTTCGCGATGCGCGACGCTGACCGACATTCTCAGTTCGCTTGCGCGGCGCACCTGCTCTTCACGGCCGGCGGCATCGATGCCACCGTTGAAAATGTTCCAGCGGGCGACGAGCTCTGCGCGGTAATCTTCCACGCGGCCCTGCACGTTGTTCACGTCGTTGCCGCGCGCCGCCGAAACTTCGGCGTTCAGTTTCGGATAGAATATCGATTCCGCCGAACGAACCTGCGCGAGCTGCGCGTCGAGGTCCGCGTTCCTGATCTTCAGGAGCGGATTTTCCGCACGGGCAACGCCGAGCACCAGATCCATCGAGCGCGGGATGGCGTGGCCAAACGAAGGAATGCGGCCGACATTGCCGATCGGCAGCCCGACCAGTTGGATGAAGCGCGACTCGGCCTGCACGAGATCGTCGCGGATCTGCATGATGCGGACCTGCGAGGCGAGCAAACGCTCCTGCGCCTGCTGCTGATCCGCGATCGAGGTCGCGCCGCCCGTGGTCGCCTTGCTGACGTCGCCGAGAATGGTCTGATGGAACGAGAGATTCTGTTGCGCGCGCGCGAGGAGCGAGCGAAGGCGCGCGATGTCGATATATTCGCGCGCGACGGCCAGCGCGATAAACTCCGACCGTTCGAACACGCGGTGCGACGCCGAATCGAGCCGGGCGGCCTGCCGCTGCACTTCGGAAAGCGCCTGAAATCCGTCGAAGATGCGCTGCGCACCCGTGATGCGCGCTTCCGCCGGACGGAAATCATCTTCCAGACCATTCTGAATCGTTGCGGGCGTGCGATACCGGCCGCGGCCAGCGCGCAATTCGCCGTCCACCCGCGGGAGGAACAGCCCCTTGGCCTGCCGCAGCTGGAAGCCAACTGCCTGACGGTTATAGATCGCTTCGCTGATCTGCGGATTGCCTGCGACTGCGGTCGCAATGGCTTCTTCGAGGCTCATCGCACTCGCGGGTACAGCGGAGTATGTTGCCGACAGTGCCCCCACTGCCGCAACAGCAAGCAATTTCTTAAACATTCGCTGCGCCCGTAAAGCCCCCAAATATCAATGGAACATAGCGGCTAGGCAGAACGCCACCAAGCGGACTCTCCAGAGAAAGTTACTGTGCAAACAAGTGGCAGAAGGGGTGTGGCGCGGCGGCAACATGCCTTCGGGTGGTCCAGGCAGGGCCAGAGAATTATACGTTAATTCAATCACTTACGCCGGCAGAACGATGGTGTTCTGCTACCGGAAACCCTAGTTAATGCGCTGCGAAACAACACGTCCGAGCGACGCCGCGGCGACCGGCTTTTCGGCCGCTACCGGGATGCTGTGAACCCAGGAAGAACCGCTCGCCGAAAGCGAATAGTAGGGCTGGTAATGCCTAATCTGGTCGTCGGAACGGACGACCGCGAAACGGTTATCAAGCACCCAGGAGCCGCCCTCGTGATGAACGGCGAGCACGGCGTGATCCTGCCGGGTTGCATTGTCGCGCAGAACCACGAGCCGAAGCGCTTCCAGAGGCACGCCGAGCGCGCGCAGCATCCACATCTTGGCAATGGCGAAATCCTCGCAATCCCCGCCGCCGTTGGTCAGCGTTTCCCGCAGGCTCGCCCAGTGATCGGGACGCCCATAGACGGCAATGTCCGAGGCATAGCGAATATGACGGTTAACAAATTCGTTCACGGCGCGAACCTGAAGCTCGAGCGGGCGATCGCGCAAACGCGAGACTTCGTTTCGCATGGCGACGACGCGCGGTGACGCGCAGAATGCTTCATCCCGGGTCGAGCAGGAGCTCAGGATTTCGGTATCCCCTGCCTCCGCAAGCACGCTGTTCCAGCGCTGCGCGATCAGCGTGTTACCGACCGAGACGCTGCGGGTTCCGAACAACTCTTCGAACGGCATCCGCTTTTGCTTCGCCGGCGGGACGACAATCATCGCTTCGATCATGTCGCGCGCAACGACTTCGCCGATGCCCTGCTTCGCAAATCCCTTGCCCTGTTCTTCACCCAGTCGGCCGAGGCGCAGACCGAGCGGCTCCAGCTCGATCGCCTTCGTCACGCCGGGCACCCGATCCGGCAGCGACACTGGCTGGAAATGAGCGCCTAGAGAAACCGACAACGCGAATGCGCCGCAAAGCCCGGAACAAAGAATCCGGTTGCCGCGCAAAGAGATTTTCTCATAGAGACCGAACATCGCCACGTGCCCTCGTCGATGCGAGGACCGTAACGATCACGCGTTCAATTCACGCTCAGAAAACCGGTAAGACTCGGCCATTCAAAGCGACGATTGATTAACTTTGAATTCCGGCTGGATGCGGGCTCTAACGTTCGCGCAGAGCGGAATCGCGCGCCTTGACGATCGGTTTGAGCAGATACTGCAAGATGCTCTTGGCGCCGGTGATGATGTCGACGGTCGCAACCATGCCCGGCAGAATCGGCAAAATCTCGCCCTGCCGCTTCAACGCAGCTTCAGTCGTTTGCACGACTACGACATAATAAGTTTCCTTGGTCGCCGGATCGGTCACGCTGTCGGGCGCGACGTTTACGACGGTTCCGCGCAGCGCGCCATAGATCGAAAAATCGTAGGCAGAGAGGCGAACGACTGCTTCCTGCTTCGGATGAATGAAGGCGATGTCGCTCGGGCGAATCTTCACCTCGATCAGCAAAGTATCTTCCAGCGGCACAATCTCGGCGATTACTTCGCCCGGACGAACAACGGCCCCGATCGTCGAAAAGTTCAGCTTGTTGATGATGCCGTCCACCGGGGAGCGAACGTCGGTGCGAAACACCTTGTCCTTGGCCGATTTCAGCGATTGCTCAACGACATTCAGTTCGCCGATACGCTGGGTAAGTTCTTGCTGGGCGGTTTGCCGGAACGTAAGCCCGTGGTCTCGCAACTGCCGCTCGGCTTCGGAAATCGCAGCCTGAAGCCGCGGAATTGCGAGATTGCCGCTGCGCAGCTGACCCGAGAGGTCCGACATTTCGCGCTGCAAGCGCAACAGCTCGGTTTCCGGCACGACTTTCTGCTTCGCAAGCGGCGCCTTGATATCGAATTCGCGCTTGGCAATGGCGAGACTGTCATCGACACGCTGGAGATTGGCGCGCAGTTCCGTGAGCTCGATTTGCCGCTGCCGGAGACGCTCGGACAGAATTGCGGATTGGTTTTCGTGGTTCGTACGTCTCGCCCTGAAAAGCTTAATCTCGTTATCTGCGACTTCAGCCGCCTCTTTCAGAAGGTCGTCGGGAAATGTCGGCAGCGCAGTAGCGGGGGCGTCCGCATTCACCTCAAGTTCCAGGCGAATGATCTGCGCCCGAAGGCTGTTCTTCTTCGCGTTCAACTCGCCCATGCTCGCGGAAAAACCGGTATCGTCGAGCAGCATCAGGCTCTGCCCTTTTCTCACCGGCTGTCCCTGACGAATATAGATTTCCTTGGCGATGCCGCCTTCAAGGCTCTGTACGACCTGTGTCTTCGAAGACGGCACGACCCGGCCTTCGCCGCGCGAGACCTCGTCGATGGTTGCAAAATACGACCAGATCAAAAATATCGCGAAGAAACCACCCAGCACATAGATAATTCTGGAATTCATCTTGTAGCTGTCATCGTAATAGTCCTCGATGCGCTCCGCGCCCGAGAAAAAGATATCGAAGCGCGCGCGCATGCGCTGCCGCCAGGTCGCCGGCGTTTCCTCCGGCCCTATCTCATCGTACTGCTCGCGCAACGGCGATAGCACGGGTTCGCCAAAGCGGTCGGTTTCCGGGCGGTTCATGATTGCCCCTGCGGACCACGCATGCGCGCCAGAACGGCGTCGCGCGGACCATCGAGAAACACGACACCCCGCTCAAGCACGATGATGCGGTCAACAATTTTCAGGATTTCGTGCCGGTGGGTCGTTGCGATCATGGTCTGCCAGGGCTGCAGTGCTGCTTGCAAGTTCTGGACGAAGATGCGCTCCGATGTCGGATCCATGTCGCTGGTCGGCTCATCGAGGAACAGCACGCGCGGCTTGGCGAGCAAGGCGCGCGCCATGATCACCGCCTTGCGCTGTCCGCTCGACAGCAGCCGCCCACCGTCACCCACCGGCATGTCGAGACCGCGCGGATGCAGGTTTGAAAACTCCAGCACGCCCGCGATGCGCGCGGGCTCCATCAAATCCTGCTCGGAGATGCCGGTAAGTCCGAAGCGAATGTTGTCCCGCAAAGTGCCGTGAAACAGCAGCGAATCCTGGCTGACGAACCCGGCGAGCCGCCGAAGATTATGCGGGGTGAATTGCTTGATATCGACGCCGCCTAAAAGAATGAGCCCTTCGGACGGTTCGTAAAACTGGACCAGCAACCGGCCCAGCGTCGTCTTCCCCGAGCCGACACGACCCACAATCGCAACCCGTTCGCCTTGCGCGATCTTGACCGAAAGGCCGTTGAGCACCGGAACCGGCGCGCCAGGATAGGAGAATTTTACCTGCCGGAATTCGACGTCGGATCTCTGGGGCGCGGTGTGAATCAGGCCTTCGGCGCTATTGTCTTCGGTCGACATGCCGAAGATCTGGTTCAGCGTACGGTAGGCGTGCATCGTGTGACGGGCACGCGCGATCAGCGAAACGATGTTCGTGAGCGAAGCCAGCGCGCGTCCCGAAAGAATGACGCAAGCGATGATGCCGCCCATCGAAATTTCGTTCGCCTCGAAGCGATAGATCGCAATCAGAATGATGACGATCGAAACCGACTGCTGCAGAAACATCGCGAGGTTCGTCGCATTCGCGAGCACGCGGCGGATCTTTTCGCTGAATAGTCCGGTCTGTGCGACGACGTCGCGCCAGCGGGAAAGCACGAAACCTTCGGCGCGCGACGCCTTGATGGTTTCCGACGCCGTCACCGTTTCAAAAAGAAAGGCGTTGCGAACCGCCATCTCGCGCGAGGCCCCTTCGATCAGGCGGCCGCTCGACTTGTTGAAAACCCAGCCGAGCAGCAGGCCCGCGCAAAAGAAGCCCAAAACCACGCCGGCAATAAGCGGCGAGATCAACGCGATGACGATGATATAGACCATGAAGAACATGAGATCCGTGAGAATCGCCACGTTGCCCGCGGAGAAAAACTCCTTGAACGACTCATATTCCCGGATCTGGTTGATGAACTGACCGGAATTTCCGGGCCGCACGGAAATTCGCGCGCGCAGTGCCTGTTCGAGCACGGACATCGAAAGCTTCAGATCCAGCCCGCGCGAGGCGCTCGATACCAGTGCGTCACGCACGAAGCGGAATAGGAAGTCAAAGGTGAGCGCGACGAACATCCCGATCGCCAGAATCCACAGGCTGTAATAGGCGAGATTGGGAATGATGCGGTCGTACACGTTCATGATGAACAGTGGGCTTGCGACCGCGAGAATGTTGATCAGGAAGGACGCGAGCAGCACGCGATAATAGTAGTGTCGAAGCGGATAGAGCGCTTCGAAAGCCCATCGACGTGGCAGCGCTTCTCCGCTACCCAGCAAATCCGCGGAATCCGCCTCGCCTCTTGCCTGACGGACATAGATCGCCGTTGCGCCTTCTTCCTCGAATGCCTTGCCGTCGATCCAGGAACCGACCACCTCGTCATCAACGAAGGAAATGATCTCGAGGTCGTCTTCCTCCCGGCCGATCACGATGACCGGCGTATTGTCGGCGGCAATCGCAAGTACCGGCAACATCAGGGAGGTCAGCGCGGCGGTCTGAAGCGGCACGGATTCAGCATCGAACTGGGCGCGGCGCAGCGCATTGACTGCCGTCTCCGCCGACAGCGCCACGCGATCAATCGCCATGTCGTTCAGAAGCGCTTCGGCCTCGATCGGCCTCCCGAAATGTTCGAACAACCACTGCAGCGCGCCCTCAAGCGCGCGCCGGTCGATCCCCTTAGGTCGCGAAATTGCAGTTTCAACATTCATTGGCGGTGCCGCCGTATCAACGGCCGCGAAAATAATCGACCGAGAAGCTATCGGTGCAATCTAGCACAGGACGCCGGGCCCGCGGCGGCGATTCATATTAATCTTACCGCGGTAGCGGGACGCGCCTATGTGAGTTCAGTTCCTGGAACCGCTCAGCGCTGGCGGATCATCGTAAGGTGGAAACAGGCGCACTTGGCGACGGTTTCCTCGTCCAGCGTCCGGGTCCAGCTGTAGCCGATCGCAGAACCGCACCAGGCCTTCGTCTCGAGCGCCCAGTTATACCGCATGGAACGGGAATGCTGGCTGGTTTCGGCAGCCGCGACCGCTTCGTCGTGATAGGCGGTGACCGCCGCAACGATTTCGCTATAGGCAAGATCGGTGAAGATGCGCTTGCCCTGAAGGCAAAGGTGCTCGCCATGCGGTTTCACCGCATGAACCCGCGGCTTGACCGTAATATCTGCGCTCGAGGCGGGAGCGGCGACCGCAAACGCCAGTATCGCGCTCAGAACGAGAGATGCGAATTTCGTCATAGCCGAAGCCCCCGAAGTTTGCCGCATAGTAGCGTCG
>JAEZFA010000216.1 GCA_023417665.1 Pseudomonadota bacterium
AAACGGCCCTGCAGCCATGCGGGCAGGTTGATGAAGCGCTGCTGCGAGCCCATGAAATAGTCGACCAGCGCCGCCGTCATGAAGACGAGGCCGATCGTGAACAGCACCTGTTCGAGATGGCTGCGATTGTAGAAGTGGACATAGAGCGTGCGTTCGGCGACCAGTCCGATCATGGCCGCGAACAGAAACGCGACCGGCAGGCTCGCGAAGAACGGCACGCCGTAGAAATTCACGAGCACATAGGCGCAGTAGCCGCCGAGCATGGCAAAGGCGCCATGCGCGAGGTTGACGAAATTCATCAGTCCGAGCGTGACCGCGAGCCCGCAGGCGATCACGAACAGAAGCATTCCGTATGCAATGCCGTCGAAGAGGATGGTCAGCATGGGCGCTTGTTACTCGTTAGCCTCATGCTTCGAGACACGCCTGCCGGCGCTCCTCAGGATGAGGCCTCTGGATAAAGCAAAACCCTCATGGCGAGGTGCGGGCGGAGCCCGCGTCCCGAACCATGAGGGCTTTTGTCGCTTACTGCTTCTTCGCGGCCTTCACCGGATCCTTTACGTCGGGGAAGCTCTCGAACTCGATATTGTGCAGTTCGCCGTCCTTCTTCTCGACCTTGCGGATGTAGATGGTCTGGATCACGTCGCGGGTTTCGGGATCGATCGACATGGGCCCGCGCGGGCTTTCCCACTTCGCGCCCTTCATGGCGGCGATCAGCGCGTCGCCGTCGGTCTTGCCCTGGGTCTTCTTCAGGGCCTCGTAGATCAGGTGCATGCCGTCATAGGCGCCGACGGACGCGAAGTTCGGGCGCATGCCGGGGTTCGCCTTGCGGAAGGCTGCGACATAATCCTTGTTCTTCGGGGAATCATGCGCGGTCGCGTAATTGTGCGCGGTGATGACGCCGAGCGCGGCTTCGCCGAAGCCGTTGAGGATGTCGTCGTCGGTGATGTCGCCGGTGCCGATCAGGCGGATGCCGGACTTGTCGAGGCCGCGCTCGATGAACTGCTTCATCAGGATCGAGCCGACGCCGGACGGCGTGAAGACGAACAGCGCGTCGGGCTTGGCATCGCGCACGCGCTGGAGGAACGGCGCGAAGTCCGGGTTCTGGATCGGCACGCGCAGCTTCTCGATGACCTTGCCGCCCTGCTGGGCGAAGCGGCCGGTAAAGGAGTTTTCCGCGTCGTGGCCGGGAGCGTAGTCGGTCACCATGGTGACCACGCTCTTGATGTTGTTCTTGATCGCCCAGTTCGCGATGGCTTCGGAGGACTGTCCGAGCGTGAAGCTCGTCCGCACGATATAGGGCGAGCGCTCGGTGATGATCGAGGTGCCGGCCATCATCACGATCATGGGCACCTTGGCGTTGGTTGCGATCGGCGCGGTCGCCATGGCGAGCGGCGTCAGGCCGAAGCCGGTGAGAAAGCTCACCTTGTCGTTGGTCACGAGTTCGGTCGCGATCCGCGCGGTGTTTTCGGCGCGGCCCGCATCGTCGCGAACCACAAGCTCGATTTTCTTGCCGGCGACGGTGTTGCCGTGCTGCTGCATGTAAAGGCGCGCGGCTGCTTCGAGCTGCTTGCCGGTCGTGGTGAAGGGGCCCGTCAGCGGAATGATGAGGCCGACCTTCACGGTCTCCTGCGCCTGTGCGGCGCCCGCAAGCAAGGCGCTGGCGGCAACCGCGGCCAGAAAGGATCTGCGCAACATTATCTTCTTCCTCCCGTTGAACCGGTCTTGTTCGACCGTTTTGTTCGTTGTTGGCGGCGATACTCCGCCAAGTCCCGGAAATTCGCAAGAATTCATGGGCAGCGTTACGGTTGCGGCGCGGCGGTTCCGGAGGCTAACTGCGTGCCGTTGTCCGTGCGGCGGACGGAATCGGGGCGCTCGAACCATGAAGCCTTTGCAATTTTACGGTGGCGTTATTGCCGCAGCGATCTTTGTTTTCTCCGGGATGCCGGGGGCCGTGGCCCAACCCGCGGGAGCGGCGTGCCGGAACACCGGCAGCTTCGAAAAGTGGCTCGCGGAGTTCAAGAGCGAGGCGCTGACGCAGGGGATTTCGCAACGCACCCTTTCGCGCACCGCCCACCAGCTCGTGCTCGACCGCAAGATCATCGGGATCGACCGTGGGCAGCGCGTGTTCAGTCAGGCTTTTCTCGAATTCGCCAACCGCATGGCCGGCGGCGGGCGCGCGCCGCGCGGGCAGCAACTGATCAAGAAACACGCCAAGCTGTTCGAGCGGATCGAGCAGCAATACGGCGTGCCGGCGCCGGTGATTGCCGCGTTCTGGGGGCTGGAAAGCGACTTCGGCGCGGGCATCGGCAAATACGAAGTGCTGCGCTCGCTGGCGTCGCTCGCCTATGACTGCCGCCGGAGCGATCGTTTCCGCAAGGAACTTTTTTTCGCCCTGAAGATCATCGAACGCGGCGATCTGACGCCCGACACCATGATCGGCTCCTGGGCGGGCGAACTGGGGCAGACGCAATTCCTGCCTTCGCATTATTTCAACTACGGGGTCGATTTCGACGAGAACGGCAAGGTCGATCTGCTGCGCAGCGTGCCGGACGTGCTCGCGAGCAGCGCGCACTACATCCAGAAGATCGGCTGGCGGCGCGGCGAACCCTGGATGCAGGAAGTGCGGGTGCCGGAGCGAATGGACTGGAGCCAGTCCAGCCTCGACATCGAACATCCGCATTCGCAGTGGTCGGCATGGGGCGTCACGCTTGCGAACGGCAAGCCCTTGCCCGCGAATGCGCCCCCGGCCTCGCTCCTGTTGCCGATGGGGCGGTTCGGTCCGGCATTTCTGGTCTATCCGAACTTCCGCATCTTCACGGAATGGAATCACTCGCTGATCTACGCGAGCACGGCGTCCTATCTCGCGACGCGCATCGCCGGCGCGCCGGTGATGCGCAAGGGCAATGGCAGTCCCGAGAACTTCTCGATGGAGCAGGTGCGCGAATTGCAGACGCTGCTGGTGAAGGCAGGCTACGATGTCGGCGGTGTCGACGGCCGGCTCGGCGCTCTGTCGCGCAAGGCCGTGCAGGAAGCGCAGATCAAGTTCAAGCTGCCGGCCGACGGTTATCCGACCGAGGAACTGGTAAGAAGATTGCGCCGCGGCGGGTAACGCGTCGCCGCGGTTCAGAGCCAGGAAATCAAAAACTTCAGCACGCCCTGCTTCACGCCGGACTTGTGCGGGCTCGCCCATTTCGAACGCATCACGTCGTCGCGGTGCGCGAGATACCAGTCGTAGCTTTCGATCAGCATCTCGTCGTTGGAATATTTCGGATGCCAGCCGAGTTCGTTCACGGCGTCTGCAATATCGAAGTAGCTCGGCTTGGAATAAGCGAGATAGTGATAATTGCCGAGCGGCGAGAGGCCGAGCCTGGTTGCCGCCGCCATCAGCAGGCGGGTCGGCGCATCCGGTACCGATTTCACTTTCGAACCGGTGCCGGCATGGGCGCAAAGTGCCTCGAGTGCGGAGCGCGTGGTGCCGAAACGATCGGTGCCGATGTTGTAGATCGCCGGGCCCTCGCGGTTCGCGGCCAGGATCGCGGCTTCCGCTAGATCGCGTGCATGAATGAACTGGAACGCGGAATCGCCCGAGCCGAGCACCGGCACGTTCGCGCCTTCGCGGATCCATTCGAACAGCATCTGGAAAATGCCGAGACGGCCGTGGCCGAGAATGGTGCGCGGGCGCATCAGCGTCACGTCGAGCCCGCGTGTGATGAACGTGCGGCAGACTTCTTCCGCCGCGACCTTGGTGCGGCCATAAGCTTCGACCGGTTTCGACGGCGTGGCGCGGCGGATCGGTAATTCGTCAGGCACGCCGAAGATCGAGGTCGAGGACATGAAGACGGCCTTGCGCAGCTTCGCGTCCAGCGCGGCCGCAAGCAGATTGCGCGTGCCCTCGATGTTCACGCTGCGCATCAGTTCCGGGTCTTTCGAGAGCGGCTGCTGCGCGACCGAGTGGATCACGATATCCATGCCCTCGCAGGCCGCGCGCACGGCGTTGGCGTCGCGAATGTCGCCTTGCAGAAATTCGACACTGGCCGGGTGATCCTCGGCCGGCACCAGATCGAAGTTGCGGATATGGGCGTTGCTTTCCGCCAGCCGTTCGATCAGCAGGCAGCCGAAAAAGCCGGAGCCGCCGGTCACCAGCACGCGCATGATCGACCGTTCCCTTTATGCATGGTTTTGCAGGAAGTGCGCCACGTTGCGGCGTGCGAAGGCCATGATCGAGCCCTGCGGGTTCACGCCGGGCGCAGTGCAGAGCAGGCTGCCGTCGTTGATGTACAGGTTCTCGTGGCCGTGAACCTTGCCGAAGGAGTCGGCCGCGCATTTGAGGCGGTTCTCGCCCATGGGACAGCTCGAGAAGAGATGCACCGACATCAGGCTCGCGCGGCCCGCGGGAAGCAGGCCGGGCAGTGCCTGCAGATCGGCGTCGCTGCGTAGCGGCGGAAAGCCCGAGACGGTCTGATACAGTTCTTCCGCGCCGGCGGCGAGCAGAAGCTGCGAGAGTTTTTTCGCGCCTTCGCCGAGATTGCGCAGGTCGGCTTCCGACAGTGAATAGCGCACCAGCGGATCGGAAAATCCCGGGACGTTCCGCACGCTGCCGTTGCCGCCGGTGATCATCGCGTAATAGATCGCCATGTTCTGCCAGCGTTCGTCGACGATCTGCTGGCGCTCGGGATGATCGAGCATCGAGAGCGAGATATAAGGTGCGCGGCTGACCGAGACGCCGAAGGAAAGCCGCGGCGAGAACTCCTTGATCTGCTCGACCGTGACGCCCATGTCGCGGCTGTTCACGACATCGGGGAAGCGCGCGACCACCTTTACGGTGGGATGCATGCGCAGGCTGTCGCCGACGTTCTGGGTGATGCCGCTGCGGCGCAGTAGTGCGGCGGTGTGGATCGCGCCCGCGCATACGAACACGGTGTTGCAGCGGATCTGGTAGCGCTGCGTGCCGCTTTCACAATGCACGCTCCATTGCGTGCCTTCGCGCACAAGCTTTGCGACCCGCGTGCCGGTCGCGAAATTCGCGCCTGCCTTGACCGCGCGGGGAATGAAGGTGCGGGTCATCGACTGCTTCTTGCCGACGGTGTCGAGGGCGCCGTCGAACCTGAACCAGCGCGGGACCTCCATCGAGGACCAGCCCATGCGGGCCGCACCCTCGCGCATCTTCAGGGAGGCCGCGGGATGCTCCCCCTGCAGGCCGGAGACGCTCAAGTCCCGTTCGTTCGCCTCAAAATAGGGGGTAAGCTCGGCGAGGCTCGAGGCTTCCAGGCCATAGGTCTTCTGCCATTGCGCGAGCACGGTTTCGGGCGTGCGGTGATAAAGCCCGGCATTGATCTCGCTGCCGCCGCCGGCGCAGCGGCCCTCGACATAGGAAACCTTGGTCTTGCCGAAGGCCGCGGTAATGCCGCCGTTGCGGTATTTCAGCTCCATTTCCGCGCGGGAAAATTCCGGCGTGTCCTCGATCGCAAGATGCGGGCCTGCTTCAAGCAGCGTCACCTCGCGGCCGGCTTCCGCAAGCAGCGCCGCGGTGATTGCGCCGCCGGGACCCGAGCCGATCACGACAATGTCGCGGCCGGCAGCCTGCGCCGACGGCTTCGCGGCAGGCGCGGACACCGCTTCGGCCGCGCCGCGCTCGAGTGCTTCGCCATAGGCAAAGATGCTGAGGCCCTCATAGAAGCGCATCAGATCGCGAAACGGCCCGAGCTTCTTTGCCAGCCGAATGTGCTTCTGCCGCTTCTCGTCATCGAGGCGATGAAAGACGCCGCCGCAGCTTGCAAGCGAGGAAAGCGCGAAGAACAGCGTCGCGCCGAAGAAAGGCAGGCGCAGATAGTCCGGCATGCGCTTGTGCTGCGCGAGCACGAACTCCGCGGCGTCGCGGACGAGCGGCTCGTTTCGCGCCGCCTCCTCGCCATAGCGCGAGCGGATGAAAGTTTCGGCGAGCGCGGCGACGGTCTGTTGGAAGATTTTCCGCATTAGTTCACGTAGCTGAGTGCCTGGGCGGTGAAGATGAAATAGCCATTGGTGACAAGCAGGCAGATCGCGGCTGCGCCGGTCAGCACTTCCTTATAGGGGAGGCGCGACGCCGCAAACGGCACCGCCAGCAATAGCAGATGGGCGAGCGAAACGCTCGGGCTATAGAGCAGGCATTCGCCCGGCAGAAACAGGAAGAAGAAAGATGGCCGCGCCAGCGCATAAGCTGCGAGCCCGAGCATGATGCCGAGAAGCGGTGCCCGGGCCTTGTCGTGGTTGCGCAGAAGGATTGTCGCTGCGGCCATCACCGCGAAGCAGGTGAGCAGGATCGCAGATGCCGGCGAGCCGAAATAATGCTGCAAGGTCGGTTCGAAGTCGCCGCCATAGCGCGTCACGCTGTTTGCGTAGTGAAGTTCCGCTTCCGGTGCGGCGATGTTGAAGAAGAACCAGCGGGCGAGAAAAGCGAGCACGGACTGCAGGTCGTAGCTGTTCCTCGCGAAGTAATAGAGGAAGATCTCGAAAAAGCTGGTGCCTTCCGGGGTCGGCGCGACCGTCACGCCGAAGCGCTTGATGGCTTCGAGCACCAGGAGGGCGAGGACCGCGGCTAGCGCGTGCAGCACGATCCAGCGCAACGCGCGCCAGTCGAACTTCTTCTGCCGGATCAGGACATCGACCGCCGGGATCGCAACCAGAAACACGGCCGTGATCTCGTTCAGGCAGGCGATGAACAGAATGCCGGTGAGCGCAAGCGCGCCGCCTGTCGTCAGGTTCGCGCGCAAATGCAGGTAGGCCGCGATATAGCAGGCCACCAGCGTGGCGGAGAGGATCTTCGATTCCTCGATGCTGGAAAAATACCAGATGCCGGTCGAGGCGGCGTAGATCGCGCCCCACAACAGCGCGTGACGCCTCGGCATGAACGCGGCGAAGGTGTGGGTTGCGGCCACCACGCCCAGCGCGCCGATCAGCGCAAACATGGCTTTCAGGATCGCAATCGGGGCGATCCATGCGGTGAGCGGCGAGAGCAGCTTCATCCACCCCAGCGCGAGCACGACCGTGACCGGATGCAGCCGCATGATCCGGTCGTTGAAATGGCCGGCAGCGAGTTCGGTGAAATGCCAGCTGTCCGCACCGAAAAAGGTCGTGGCGAAACGACGCTCGAGCGAAAAGGACGAGGTCCAGTAAAGCGCGAAAGCGCCGAGCAGCAGAATAAAGAGCGCAAGAACATAGAGCCGCGCGTCCAGCCGCGCGGTACGGTCTGCCTGTGAATGCGGCGGATGGTTCGCGGCCACGGTGTCGCTCATCCCAGCCATGATGAACGAAATTCTGGGTGAATGCCGCCGTAAAAGCACGCGGGCGTGAACTTTTTTGCGGCGATCCGCGGGGCGGCAGCGAAGGCGTTCATCCGTATGCTTTCACGGTCCAGAAGAACAGCGCGTTGTTCGCGACCAGCGCGGCAGCAAATGCCGCAAGGACATAAGGCTTTCCGACAAGCCGCGAGCGCGCGAACGGTATGGCGATCAGGAGGAGATGCGCGAGCGTCACGCCCGGACTGTACAGAAGATACTCTTTCGGAATGAAGAAGAAAAAGAACACGCCGCGCACGAGCGCATAAGCCGCAAGCCCTAGCAGGATTGGCGAAATCGGCGTACTGCCTGCGCGGGGCTCGCGCCAGAAGCAGGCAAGGAAGATGCCGATGGCGAGAAGCGCGACTGCAGCGGGAAGCGGATTGACGAAATAGAGCCAGAGTCCGGGGTAGAAGTCGCCGCCGTACCGGATCGCGGCATTGGCAAAATAGATTTTCGTTTCCGGCGCGGCGATGCTGAAAAAGAGCCAGCGCACCGCGAAGCCGTGGACGGCTTCGAGCGAAAAGCTGTTCTGCGCGACGTACCACAGCAGCGTGTCGATATGGTTCGCGCCTTCCGCATGCGGTGTCGTGCGGCTGGTGAATGCGAAGGTCAGCAGTTCGATCAGGAGATAGGCGAACGGCGCGATCAGCGCGTGGGGAAGCAGCCAGCGCAATTCGCGCCAGCGCCAGCCTTTGCGCAGGAGCGTGTCGAATGCCGGCACGGCGATCATGAAGGCCGCGACGATTTCGTTGAGGCAGGCAAGGAGAAGTGCCGCGTTGAGAAAGAGCCAGCCTCGCCGCGATCCGTTCTCGCGCAGATGCAGCCATGCAGCGAGATAGATCGTGGCGAGCGTCGCCGAGATGATCTTCGATTCCTCGATGCTGGAAAAATACCAGATGTTCAGCGAGGCGGCGTAGATCACGCCCCAGAGCGCGGCCTGGGTCCGGGGCAGCTGCGTTGCAAAGGCGCTGATTGCAGCCCCTGCGCCGATCGATCCGATCAGCGCGAACATCGCTCGCAGTAATTGCTCGGGCGCAATCCATGCGGCGAGCGGCGCAAGAATTTTCATCCAGCCCGCCGCAAGAAACACGGTGAGCGGGTGAAAGCGGAAGATGCGGTCGAGGTAATAGTCGCTCTTGAGGCGCGCGATGATGTCGCCGCGTGCAAGTTCGGTATAAAACCAGGTATCCGCGCCGAACATGGTGCTGCTGCCGCGGGCGACGATCACGAAGGACGTGGCGCAATAGATCGCGAACGCGCCGGCGCAGCAGAGCAGCAAAACGAGCGGATGCACCGGGAGGAACGCGCTGCGTCCGCCGGCGGGTGCTTGATGGTCGTGCGTGATGGGTTTGCTCATCGCGGCGTCGCCTTCAGGCTGCAAGGCCGGTGATGAACAGGCCGTTGCCGAGCTGCAGCAACAGCGCGAAGGCGGCAAGGATCCAGCGTTTCGCCGGCAGGTCCGACGCGCAGAACGGCACGGCCAGCAACAGCAGATGCGCGAGCACGACCGGGCTTGCGAACAGCAATCCTTCCAGCGGGTGGATGAAGTAGAAGAACAGGCATCGCACCAGCGCATAGGCGAGCAGTGCAAGCAGGCAGACCGACACGTCGCGGCTGAGGGCTTTCTTCCAGAGCCCGCGCAGCGCGCCGCCCAGAACGACAAAGAACGTGATTGCGATGGCCGCCTGCGGAAGAAAGCGGAAATAGTTCGAGAGCAGGGGCTCGAAATAATAGGGGTGCAGCGGCCACTTGCTGAACAGGTAGTCGGCTTCCGGCGCGGGTGCGGCGATGCTGAAGAAGAACCAGTTGATGAGATAGATATAGGCGGCGCCGAGCGAGTGCTCGCGCACCAGATAGTAAAAGAACATGCTGAAATGAGACGCGTTCTCCGGGTTCTGGGTGGGCGTTGCGATCACGCCGCTTACGAAAAATTCCAGAAGCAAGAGCGCTGCCGGCACGATCACTGCGTGCGGAATGATCCATCTGCTTTTGCGCAGATCGAAGCCATAGCGCAGGAAGAAGTCGATGGCGGGGATCACCACCAGAAATCCGGCGACGACCTCGTTCAGACAGGCGGCAAGCAGCACCGACGAGAGCAGCAATATCCCGCGGGTCGTGGGTGCGGCGCGGATGTGGAAATAGACCGCGATGTAGAGCGTGGCGAGCGTCGCGGTGAGGATCTTCGATTCTTCGATGCTGGCGAAGTACCAGATGCCGAGCGAACTCGCATAGATAACGCCGAGCAACGCCACATATTGCCGTTCGACAAGACTGGCGAAGGCGCTTATCGCGGCCCAGACGCCGAGTGCGCCGAGCAACGCGTAAAGCGCCCGGTGCAGGTGTTCGGGTTGCAGCCACGCCGTGAGCGGGGAGAGCGTCTTCAGCCAGCCGAGCGAAAGCAGGATGGTGAGCGGATGGAGGCGAAGATTGCGATTGCTGATCTCGCCCTTTGCCAGCGGTGCGAAGTCCAGCGTGTCGGCGCCGAACTGCATCCGGCCGTCGCGGACCGGCGTATCGAGAACGAAGGAAGACGACCAGTACAGCGCAAACGCGCCGATGCAGAGCAGCGCCAGCACCGGCGGGGAGATCGGAAACAGCGCTCCGCGTGATGCGGTCGCTTCCTGCATGGGGTTGGCGTCTTTCTTGCGGCCGGCGCTTCAAGCGGGACGATTCCTCTTCCCGCCTTAGTCATTGTTTTGTTCGCCCATGATGAACGAAATTCCGCATGAACGCCGCCTGAAAGCGGACGTCGCCGCCGCCGCTTTTCGAAGCTTTTTTGGTGATGCAGAAGAAGTTGGTAGCGGGGGAGGGACTCGAACCCCCGACCCCAGGATTATGATTCCCGTGCTCTAACCAGCTGAGCTACCCCGCCGCCTGTTCGCGGCAAACGCTACCGTCGAGAGGGCCGGGATATGTAACCCGCGGCGGTCCCTGTCAAGGATGGAAAATGGCTACGCCGTCGCTGCCGCAGGCGCGGCTGCTGCCGCTTCGTCGCGCGCAAAGCGCATCAGCGTGAATACGCCGAACGGCGGCACCGTGCGCCGTTCGAGCAGCCGGACGTTGCCGTTTTTCTCGGCCCAGTCCGAAATCCGCTTGAACGGAAACTCCGGCGACCAGCCGAGCTTGCGGGCATGCTGGGAGAACCAGCGCTCGAAGCTCGCGCGCAGGCCGCGTTCCGCGCCGATATGGTTCACCAGAATGATCTCGCCTCCCGGCTTCAGCACGCGGGCGAATTCGTCCAGCGTCTTTTCCGGTTGCGGAACCGTGGTGATGACGAACTGCGCGACCACGCAATCGAAGGAGCCGTCGGCAAAAGCGAGGTTCGCGCCGTCCATGACGCTGAGGCCCTTGACGTTGTCGAGCTTCTCGCGGTCCACGCGCTCCTGCGCCTTGCGCAGCATGGGCTCGGAAATATCGACGCCGACCACTTCATGCGCCTTGTCGAAATAAGGAAGTTCGAGCCCGGTGCCGACACCGACATTCAGGATGCGTCCGCCGACGCGGGTCGCGGCGTTCGTCGCGGTGCGCCGCCCCATGTCGAGCAGCGGCCCGAATACGACATCGTAGACCGGCGCCCAGCGGGCATAGGCTTTCTCGATGGTCGCGCGGTCCAGTCCCTGCGCATTTTTTCCGTCGCCGGCTACTTCGGTCTTCATTTACGCCCCTTCGCCGCTCAACCCGCTACTGCCGCTTGGGGTTGCGCTACCGGTACTATTTTCTCCCGCTCCGAGGCCATCGGCAAGGTGGTGGAAATCACACCTCCACCCAAAACACGCGCCCGTAGATCCGCGTTGTCATAAAACACGCAGGCCTGGCCCGGCGCGACGCCTTCCTCGCCATCGGTAAAATGCACGAAAGTATGGCCGCTTTCGCGGTGCAAGAGTGCGGGAACGGGCTGCCGGGCCGAGCGCACGCGCGCGAAGACCGGCACGGCGGACGCCGCATTTTCCGCAAGCGGCATTTCCGAAAGCCAGTTCAGATCGCGGAGTTCCGCGCGACCGACCAGTAACGCCTCGCGCGGCCCGACGATGACGCGCTTTGTCCTGGCGTCGAGCCGGATGACATAGAGCGGCTCTGCATCCGGAGTGCCCAGTGCAATGTTGAGGCCGCGGCGCTGGCCCACCGTATAATGGATGATGCCCTGATGCTGCCCGAGCACGCGGCCGTCGAGATGCACGATCTCGCCGGGTTCGCCGGCATTCGGCTTCAGGCGATCGATGATCGTGGTGTAGCGCCCCGACGGCACGAAGCAGATGTCCTGGCTGTCGGGCTTGTTCGCGACCAGAAGCCCGAGTTCTTCCGCAATCGCACGCACCGCGGGCTTGGCAAGGCCGCCGAGCGGGAAGCGCAGATAATCGAGCTGCGCCTGCGTCGTCGCATAGAGAAAGTAGCTCTGGTCGCGCTCGGCATCCTGCGCGCGATACATCGCGCGATGGCCGCTGCCTGCGCGGCGGCTCTGGATGTAATGGCCGGTGACGAGTGCAGCGCCGCCGAGATCTTTCGCGGTGCTGAGCAGGTCCTTGAATTTCACGGTCTGATTGCAGGAGATGCAGGGCACCGGCGTTTCGCCGCGCGCGTAAGATTCCGCGAAAGGCTCGATCACCTGTTCGCGAAAGCGCGTCTCGTAATCGAGCACGAAATGCGGAATGCCGATCTTTGCCGCGACCGTGCGGGCGTCGTGGATGTCGGAGCCGGCGCAGCAGGCGCCCTTCTTCCGGATCGCCTCGCCGTGGTTGTAGAGCTGGAGCGTGATGCCGACGACGTCGTAGCCCGCGCGCTTCGCAAGTGCTGCGGCGACCGACGAATCCACGCCGCCCGACATCGCAACCACGATGCGGGTCTTCGCAGGCTCGCCGGCAATCTCGAAATCGGGGCTCATGGCGGGGTTATAGGGATCGCGATTAGTCAATGAAAGGGGCGGCAAAGTCTGCCGGGTGTGCGGAATCTGCCGGTCGAGAAGTTTTCGGCTAGGGGCAAAAAGTGCTGATTTTCGGGCATTCCGGGCAGTTCCGGGCAGTTCCGGACTGGCCCGGCGCTTGCTCCGGAGATCGCGGATCGAATTGCCCAGTGCCTCGAGGTGCCTCTTGCCGAGCGTTAACGCCGTCTCCGCCGCAGAATTCCGGGCGGGTCTGTCGCAGTCGCAGAACTTCGCTCCCGAGGGAGACGATGCCTTTTCCGACCTGCTGCACTCGGTGACCGAAGCGAAGACCGATGCACGGCGGCCCGATGCGCCGCAGGTGCCAGAGCGCCGCGCAGATGCGCCTGCGAAACCGCCAAAGCCGGAAGCCGACGCGGATCGTCAGGCCAAACGCCGCGCGGCCGACGAGACCAAGCCCGAGGCAAATGCAAAGCAGGATACGCCGGCCGTTTCCGGCGTCGCCGACGAGCAGCCTGCCGACGAAGAAAGCGACGCGGCCACGGATGCCGATGACGCGGACGCCAATGCGCTTCTGATGCTCGGGCTTGCCACGCAGCAGCAGGACGCGGTGGATCCTGCACTTGCCGCTGACGTGCAGGCTGCAGCCGAAGTTGCGGCGAAGGTGCAGGCACCGGAAGTACCGGAGGCGGCCGTGCCGCAGGCGCCGGCAGTCGTACCGCAGGCCATGGATGTGACGGACGCGATGCAGGCATCCTCGATGCAGGCGCCTTCGGTGCAGAACGCGAAAGTTTTATCGGCCAGAGCCACAGCCATGGGTCTGTCTGCCGGCGCGGCCGTGGAAATTCAGATCCCGCAACGAGCTGCCGAAATGCTCGCGTCCCTCGCCAGGCCTATACAGGCGGTGGTTTCGGACGCCGTCGAGGCGCAGCCGCAGGCAGCCTCCGCTTCGCAGGTACAGATCGCGACCGCGCAGGCAGCACAAGTGGCCTCGCCGCTCGAAACGCTCAATGCCGCGATCAGCAAGCATTTGCAGTTGTCGCTGCATGGCGACCCGCGCGCCGAAACGCCGCCTGAAACGCAGAAGCCCCTGATTTCCTCCAATGCGGTCGCGCCGAACTTCGCGATGACGGCGCAGCTCAATGCGCCGATGACCGCGCAGGCGCAGACCGCGGCAGAAGCCGCGCGTGCGGTGCCGGTCGAACAGCTTGCGGTCGAAATCGCGACCCGCGCAGGCAAGGGCGAGCGGCGCTTCGACATTCGTCTCGATCCGCCGGAGCTCGGCAGGATCGACGTGCGGCTTGAAATCGACAGCAAGGGCAACACCACGACCAAGCTGATCGTCGAGCGCGCGGAAACGCTCGATCTGTTGCAGCGGGATGCGCGCGGTCTGGAAAAGGCCTTGCAGAATGCCGGGCTGAAGACCGACGCCGGCGGATTGCAGTTCTCGTTGCAGCAGGACAGTCAGACGCAGCAGGGTCAGCACAACCATGCCCCCGACCTCCGCGGACGCCCGCAAGGTGTGCAGGCGGAAGCCGAGATCATCACTGAAATAGCAACCGGCAATGCTTCACTCGCCGCGCAACTGCGCGGCGGCGTGGACATAAGGATCTAGGGGCGCGGGTCATGGCAGTCGACGCAGTCAGCAGCGCAAGCACCACGTCGCAGACGGCAACCAGCCGCGCGACCATCGCGAACAATTTCGATACGTTTCTTCTGCTGCTGACTACGCAGCTTAAGAACCAGAACCCGCTCGATCCGCTGGATACCAATCAGTTCACGCAGCAGCTCGTGCAGTTCGCAGGCGTCGAACAGCAAATCCGCACGAACGAGTCGCTCGAGGCATTGGTCAACCTTAACAAGACGAGCCAGCTATCGACCGCGATGAATTATGTCGGTGCGACGGTCACAGCCGACGGTGCCACCAGCGCGCTGAAGCAGGGGGTCGCGACCTGGTACATCACCGCGCCGCGCGCGGCAGCCGCCACGATCAACGTCTCCGACTCCACCGGCAATGTCGTATTCACGCAGGAGACGACGCTCGAAGCCGGCACCTATGCCTATAACTGGGACGGAAAACTCGCGAACGGCCAGACGGCGCCGGAAGGCCAGTACACGATCAAGATCAACGCGAAAGACGCGAGCGGCCAGGGCGTGACGGTCTCGACCCAATTCTCCGGTGTGGTGGATGCGGTCGATCTTTCCGGCAGCGAGCCTCTACTGATGATCGGCACGGCATTGCTCACCATGGACAAGATCAAATCGGTACAGAAGCCGGCGACCCTGGAAACGCCTGAGCAGTAAAAGTCCTGCATTTTCAGTGCTTTTCGGGCTGTTCCGGTTCCGTCAAATGCGGCGGGACCCAATAACCTTTTGGAAACAACCTCTTAGGGAAAAATTTATGGCTGCACTCTAGGGTGACGACAGCAGAGTTGTGTTTTGAGTGAGTTTGTAATGACGGAAGCGCATCGCCCGCGAGTGAAGTATGTGATCGGGCCGGACGGCAGTCCTCTTACGATCGCGGATCTTCCTCCGCCGAGCACCCGCCGTTGGGTGATCCGCCGCAAGGCAGAAGTTGTCGCCGCGGTGCGCGGTGGTTTGCTTTCGCTTGAAGAAGCCTGCGCCCGCTACACGCTTACGGTCGAGGAATTTCTGAACTGGCAGGCTTCGATCGACAAACACGGTCTTGCCGGCCTGCGCACCACGCGTATCCAGCAGTACCGCATGTAATCTGCGCGGCCTGTCAGAAAGGCCAGCGCAACAACGCGATCCCGCACACGATCAGGATGAGCGCGGCCCAACGCTTGGGTCCGAAGCGCTCGTCGAAAATCACGGCGCCGAGGATTGCGGCAAACAGCACCGACGTCTCCCGCAAGGCAGCGACCAGTCCAATCGGCGCTTTGGTCATGGCCCAGAGCGCAATGCCGAAGCTCGCAAGGCTGAGCGCGCCGGCGAAAAGCGAGCGAATCCAGAAACCACGGTCCTTCTCGGCGACACGCTCGCGATAAAAAATCAGCGCGATCGGCACGATCAGGATCGCCGTGCCCGCCATCATCCAGGACACATAGGAAACCGCATTGCCGGCGAGCCGTGCGCCGATGCCGTCGATCAGCGTATAGG
>JAEZFA010000219.1 GCA_023417665.1 Pseudomonadota bacterium
ATGTTCGGCCGCACCCCGGCGGGCAGCAGATAAACGAGAAACGGCAGCGCGCCGAGCGCAAGGTAAACCCAAGCCTTGTCCGGCACGAAAGCGAGCCAGCGCATGGCGACAAACGCGACCGCGGCGCCGACGAGATAGAGAAAGAAAATCCGCCACCGCACATGCCGGCGCCACAGCAACACCCGCCAGCCGTTCGACGCAAGCTGCACCGTCGAGAACAACACCATGGCGGGAATCACGTCCAGAAAAAGCAGAAGGATGCCGAGCAGGATCATTCCGCCGGCCATGCCGAACACGCCGGACAGAAACGACGTCAGGACGATCGCAAGCGCGATAACGATCAGGGCGCCGACGGTCATGCGATCAGGCCGAGCGCGCGAGCGCTCCGTCGATCATGGCGACCGTATTCTCGATGCCATAGACGGCAACGAAAGAGCCGAAACGCGGCCCTTTCTCCTGCCCGAGCAGCACCTGATAGAGCATGTTGAACCATTCGAGCGAAACGCCGGGCTTACCGTCTTTCGCCGCCTTCTTGTGATCGAGGAACGGCTCGCGCCGGCCGATCTCGTACACGACATCCTGGATTTGTTCGGCGGTGGCGCCGGGCGGCAGTTGCGAGAGCGCATCGCGCAGATCGGTCAGTGCCGCCCGTTCGGCGTCGCCCGGCTCGCGGAACTGCTTCGTCGGCAACACAAAATCACGGAAGTAGTGGATCGCATATTCGACCAGATTACCGAGCTTCGGATGCGTCTCGCTGGTGACGCCCGGACGATAGCGCCCGATGAACCCCCAGAGCGTTTCGGCGTTCTCCGCATTCGACGATGAAACCAGCGTGAGCAGCATCTGGAAGGTAACCGGCATGTCCGGCTCCGGCGGATTGCCGGAGTGGATATGCCAGACCGGATTGCCGAGGCGCTGCTTCCATTCGGTCTGCCTGCGATAGCCTTCGAGGAACTGCTGATAGTCGTCGACGTTGCGCGGGATCACGTCGAAGTAAAGCCGCTTCGCCGCCTTCGGCTCGCGATACATGAAAAGCGAAAGCGATTCCGGGCTCGCGTAGCGCAGCCACTCCTCGATGGTCAGGCCGTTGCCCTTGGACTTCGAGATCTTCTGGCCCTTCTCGTCGAGAAAGAGTTCGTAGTTGAACCCTTCCGGCGGCGTGCCGCCGAGCGCGCGGGCGATCTCGCCCGAGAGCTTTACGGAATCGATCAGGTCCTTGCCGGCCATCTCGTAATCGACGCCTAGTGCGACCCAGCGCATGGCCCAGTCCGGCTTCCATTGCAGCTTGACGTTGCCGCCGGTCACCGGCGTCGTCATCGGCTCGCCGGTTTCCGGGTCTTCATAGGTGATGGTGCCGGCCTTCACGTCGTGACCGACGATCGGCACCTGCAGCACGATGCCGGTGCACGGACAAACCGGAAGAAACGGCGAATAGGTCGAGGCCCGCTCCTCGCGCAGCGAAGGCAGCATGATCGCCATGACGGATTCATAGTTCTCGAGCACCTTCAGGAGCGTCGCGTCGAAGCGGCCGCTCTTGTAATATTGCGTCGAGGACGCGAACTCGTACTCGAAACCGAACCGGTCGAGAAAGGAGCGCAGGCGCGCATTATTGTGCTCGCCGAAGCTCGGATGCGTGCCGAAGGGATCCGCGACCTGCGTGAGCGGCTTGCCTAGATCCTTCTCCAGCAAATCCTTGTTCGGCACGTTGTCCGGCACCTTGCGCAGCCCGTCCATGTCGTCCGAGAAGGCCAGGAGCTAGGTCTTGATCTTGTCGTCGGTGAGCACGCGGAATGCGTGACGAACCATGGTCGTGCGTGCGACCTCGCCGAAAGTGCCGATATGCGGCAGGCCCGACGGCCCGTAACCCGTTTCGAACAGCACCTCGTCCTTCGGTTTCTTCTTCAACCGCGCGACGATCTTCTTCGCTTCCTCGAACGGCCACGCATTCGAGGTTTCTGCAACTTCGCGCAAGTTCGCTGCCAGGGCAGCCGTATCCGACGCCATTTCTTCCGCTCTTTCGGAGGAGATCAGTAAAAGCCGACCGGGAAATAACGCAAATAAAGGTCGGTGAACACCCCGCGCTCCCATAGCCGGAACAGCGCGTGATTCAACGCACGCAGCAGCATTTCATTGCCGCTCTTGACCGCAATGCCGACGCCTTCGCCGAAGTAGCGGCTTTCGGTATAGGGCCCGCCGCGAAAGGCGCAGCAGCCTTCCGAATCCGAGCCGTTCAGCCAGAACGCGAGCGATACGCCGTCTGCGAAGGCGAGATCGGCTTCACCTTTCTTCAGGGCCGCGAGCACGTCCACGATCGAGGGAAAACTTCTGATCGCGGTTTCGGCGAAGAAAGTCCGGATGTAGGCCTCATGCGCGCTGCCCGCGACCACGGCAACGCTCCGGCCCGCAATCCGCGCCGCGGAAATTTCGGTCAGCGGCGAGCCCTTTCGCGCGACGAAACGCGCGGGCGTCCGGTAATAGCGATCGGTAAACTCGGCCTTCTTGCGGGTCTCGGGCGTGACTGCGATCGAGGCGATCACGGCGTCGCCTGCGCCGGATTCAAGCGCGGCAAGGAGGGCATCGAAGCGCCGCACCTGGATCGTGCAGGTCACGCCGAGTTCTTCGCAGATCGCGCGCGCAATATCGACATTGAAACCGATCGGCAGTCCGTTCGGCCCGCGGAAATGAAACGGCGGGTAATTGTCCTCGGTCAGAAAACGGATCGTTGTCATGCGGCCGAGCACGGGCTTCTCGGGCCGCCGTTTCGGGTCCCAGAAACGGGGAATCGTGAGGTCCGGCGCTTCCGGCTGCGCCTGCTTCTGCGGCTGCGCCTGGGCCGAAACTGCCGACGGCGCGAGCCCGGCCAGGACAAAAATCGCACCTGCCCCGAAAAAGGCGTTGCGGAGCCATCGCCGTCCAACGCAGGATAGTGACCGGGGATTGCTCATTACTCGATTTATTTGATCCGCTTTTGGGAACAGCCACCGGCCTTTTACCGGGAAATCTGGCGGCCTTTTTAGACGAGCGATCCGGGGTGGGTAAAGTTGTCGCTCGGACGGTTCGTTCATCCGGACGATTTCGATCGTCCTGCAGAACAGCGCGAAGCAGGCGCGGATTCGCGCGCAGAGCCGTTTCGCGGCTTTTCCGAAGCGCAAACCCGATTCCGTGTCGTTTCCGACCTTCCGGTAGAACTGCGTGGATTGCGCGGCCGGGTCGAGCCGGTCTTCCTGCGCTGGGCCGCCGCCCGAGCAACCGCCGTCGGATTGGGCGCCGATACCATCGTAATGCGAAGCGGTGTGATCGACGAAGACACCATGCTCACCGCGGTCTGCGAAGAACTTGGCGTGGAAGCCGATCTGCTCGAAGACAACACGCGCCTCTGGCTTGACGTTCCCGACGTACTTTCGAGCGGGCTGCTTCCGCCGCGCCCGCATGAAGGACACAGCCACCTCACCCTCGCGCTGACCGGCAACAACCTGCGGATATTGCAACAGCACCTCGCGCAAACGCCCGAACTCGCGCAACAGGTCCGGATCACCTCATTCGAGCGGCTCCGTAACTTCGTCCTGCGCTCGAGCGACGAGCGGCTCGCTTTCGATGCGGCTTTCGGCTTGCAGCGCGATCGGCCGCGCTTTTCCGCGGGCCTCGTACGCTACCCGTGGTACGCGCTCGGCATATTCATTGCGCTGGCGACGATCGTGGCGCTATGGATCGCGCCGCCGGTGCTCGCCATCCGCGTCGTGCTGCTCGGCCTCGAACTTCTGTTTGCGGCAGTCTTTATCGCCTGGGCGGGACTGCGCCTCGCCGCCTGCTTTGTGAGGCCCAGACCCCGACGGCAAGCGCCGATCCCGGATCGCAACCTTCCGGTCTATAGCATCCTCGTCCCGCTCTACCGCGAAGCGAATGTAGCCGCCGATCTCGTACACGCGATTTCGGCGCTGAACTATCCGCGCGAGAAGCTGGACGTGAAACTGATCCTCGAGCCCGATGACAAGGAGACGCGCGAGGCACTCCAGCCGATGCTGCTCGATCCCTGCTTCCAGATCGTGCTTGCCCCGGTGCTGGGCCCGCGAACCAAACCAAAAGCGCTCCAGGCCGCACTGCCGCTCGCACGCGGCGATTTCGTCGTGGTCTATGACGCGGAAGACCGGCCGCATCCCGATCAGTTGCGCGAGGCCTGCAAGCAATTCCGGCAAAGCGGGCCGGAGATCGCCTGTCTGCAAGCGCGTCTTGCGATCGACAACAAGAGCCCGAATTTTTTCGTGCGGCAGTTCAGGGCCGAATATGCGGGATTGTTCGATGTGTTGCTGCCGGCCTTGGCGCAGTGGCGTTTGCCGCTGCCGCTCGGCGGCACCTCGAACCATTTTCGCGCAGACGTTCTGCGGCGCGTCGGCGGGTGGGATCCGCATAATGTCACCGAGGACGCCGATCTTGGTATCCGGCTTGCGCGCTTTGGCTACCGTACCGCGATCCTCGATTCCACCACGACTGAAGAAGCCCCGACCGGCTTCGGCGCGTGGATTGCGCAGCGGACACGCTGGTTCAAGGGCTGGTTCCAGACTTATATCGTCCACATGCGCGACAGAAAGATGTTTCGTACCGAGATCGACCGGCGCAGCTACTTCACATTCCAGCTCTTGATCGGCGGTGCGCTGCTATCGGCGCTCGTGCATCCGCTGTTGCTTCTCGACGTCGCGAGCAACTTCACGGGCGGTGCTTTCGAATTCGAGAACTGGTTCGACTCCATCGAAAAGCCGCTTGCCCTGTTTACGCTGCTCCTGGGCTATGTCGCTTTCGCCTCCGTCGCGATCGCGGGTCAAAGACGGCGCAAATTCTCATCCACCGTCTTCGTCGTGCTTACCACCCCGCTTTACTGGCTCATGCTCTCCGCCGCAGCATGGCGCGCGGTCTGGCAACTGGCATCGGCGCCCTATCATTGGGAAAAGACCGAACACGGGCTCGCCCCACGCGAAAATGACAGAAACGGTTAGGCGCCCGGCTGTGGTGCGAGCAGCGGCAGCGGCGCCATCCCGAGCCGGCCGAAGCCCGGCAGCTTTACTGCCGGATTCCTGAAATCGAGCCCGACGACCAGTCCCATAAAGTTTATCTCAAATCCTTCGACCCAGCCGAACTTCACGCCGGCATAACCCCACAGATTGAGTTCGACGCCCGTACCGCTATCGCTCGCGCCGGCATAGAACCCCGGTCGGAAGTCGCGGCCGACTGCGTTTGCGGGAAGTGTCGCTTCCAGTTCGGGAACGGCGCGCAGCACCGCCGCGACGAAGCTGTTGGAATTCGGCCCTGGCCAGATCCTGTAGTCACCGGCATTGCGCCAGCGATACTGCTTCACTGCATTCTCGATCAGCGGGATCATTTTTTCGGCCGTATCGCCCCTCGCATCGGCGATGACCGATGGCGGCGTGCCATACCAGCGCGCATCCGGCGCCCAGCCGTTCATCCTCACGGGATTGCCCCAGCCGACTACATCGTAACGGGTCCAGCTTTTCGCACCCGCGCGCTTGAACACGACCCAGCTATGGGTTGCGATAACGCCCTTCCATCCTCCGGTACGCCCCGAGAGCACCAATACCCGCGCTTCGGGATAGCCGGCAGCCGGCGGCAAGGCACGAACGCTCGACCAGTCGGCGTCGCGCCAGCTCATCGGGCGATCCTCGAAAACAAACAGCGCGGCCCGTGCCGCAATCGGCGCGAACAGCACGACGAGAAATGCAACAAGGAAATAGCGAAGAAGTCGGTGTTTCGATTGACTCATGCCGTGAAACTAGTTTGTTGAATCCGGCGGATCGAAGGCAGCGGCTCTCGGCAATTGCGCCGAAAGAGAGTGCACTTTCACGAGTAATTTTACCATGCTATCCGAAGTGAAGATGTCCCTTGTTGCGATACGCGATGCTTCCCCTACCCCATTGTTTTGTGATTTCCATTGATCGGGATGAGGGCATCAGGCGAAAATCCGCATTGGCGCAGCTCGATGCAATTGGCGCCGATTATACTTTTGTCGCGGGCTACAGGCCTGAAGATCCTGAAATTGATCGTTCCTACAGCGAGGCGCTCAACCGCGCATCGATGAAGCGCCCGCTGAGCCGCGGCGAGGTCGCAGCCTATCTTTCTCATCGGCGCGCGCTTGCCGCGTTTCTGGAAACCGATGCGGAATTTGCGCTCGTCATGGAGGACGATTTCGGCGCCGTCGATCCTGAAAACTTCCGTGCGCAAATCTCGAAACTCGTGCAGGCGCCGCTGCACTGGGACATCATCAAGCTTTTCGACTATCAGCTGCGCAAGAAGCCGCGTGCACGGCTCAATCTGGGCACGATCGACCTTGTCGAATACCCCTCTCCTACCGCCGGCATGGTGGCCTATCTGGTCCGCCGCTCGGGCGCGGAAAAACTGACCAGACGTCCGGTCCTGTTTCGTCCTATCGACGAGGACATCAAGTTTTACTGGGAGATCGGAATCTACGCATTCTCCGTCATTCCGAACCTTGTGTCCGAACTCAGCGACAAGCTCGGCGGCAGCACCATTGAGCCGGAGCGATTTCGCATTCGCTCCCAGCGCTCATTCTGGCGCGCCTTGCACGGAAACCGGATCGAGGTGAAGCGCCGCTGGATGCATATCTGGAATCGGCATCGTTTTGGAATCAAGGCGGCCCGGCGCAACGCAGGCACATCCTGATTCCGGCGACCTGCTTGGTTGCTATCAGGTCTGCATGGTCTTCAGTTGATCGACCACTTCGTCCCAGGTCGGCGCACGATAGCGCAGGGTCGCCTGTTCGCGGGATTTCAGTTGCTCCGGTTCACGCAGCAAGGCCCTGATCGCATCATGCCACACGCCGGGCTCATCCGGCGCGAGGTGAAGACATAATCCCTGGCCGGCTTCGGACATCGCGGACGTATTGGAGGCAACACAGAATTTTCCAAACGCGAGACTTTCACCGATCGGCAGCCCCCAGCCTTCGTAAAAAGACGGGTAAAGCGTGAACAGGCAATTGCGATAGAGCCATGCGAGTTCGCCATCGGCGATATCGCTACGAACCATGACACGACGCGAAAGTTGCGGATCGTTTTGCAGGCGCTTCCGCAATCCAGCCGATTGATCGCCCCAAGCGCCCACCAGCACAAGGCGCACATCGGCCAGTTCCGGCTCGCTCGCCAGCCTGTCCCAGAT
>JAEZFA010000229.1 GCA_023417665.1 Pseudomonadota bacterium
GAACTAGGCTGCTTAAGCCGGTTCCAGACAACCCTTCCGGCCTGGATCGGAAGCGTTCAGTTCATGTGCTTGTCGAGGAACGACAACACCTTCGCGGGGTGACGGCCGAACCAGTTATAGCCGTCCTTGAAGCGCGCGCTCGTGCCTTCGATCCAATGCAGTTCCTTGTCGTTGCTGGCGAGGGCGTCGAACGTGCTCTGGGCGTCGCCCGGATTTTCGATGATGGCGTCGTCGCGCACCTGCCACATCATGACCGGCAGTTTGACATTCGGAGCCCAGAGCTTGCCCGACATATCGGCCGCGGCGAAGCCGCCGAGCTTTAGAATTTCGAGGTCGATCAGTTCCTGATACTGGGCGATGCCTTGCGCCACGCCGAGCTTGCCGAACACCGAGGACATGTTCGGCACCAGCGGGCTGCACATGCACTTCACGTTCTCGAACAGTTCCGGATGCTTGCTGATCGCGGCATATTGCGAGACGCCGCCGAGACACTGGCTGAACAGGGCGACATCCATCTTGCCCATGCGCGGATGCGCGTCGACGAATTTCTTCACGCCGACGCAGTCGCGCCATTCCCACTGGCCGACGCCGCATACACCGCCGTTGGCCGCGCCGCTTTGCCCATGATTGCGGAAGTCATAGGTCAGCACGTTGTAGCCGGCATCGGTCAGGTGCTTGTACTGGATGACAAAGTCGATCTCGACCGGCTCGATGAAGTTGCTCCAAGGCTCGCCCATGTGGCCGGGATAGCCGGCGCGGCACATCGGCAGCGCGTGGTTGAAGATGACGAGCTTTTTGCTCTCACCACCCTTGGCCGGAATGTACCAGGCTTCGAGCGGCGTGCCGTCGTCCGACGGGATCGACAGATCGCTCCAGCCCGTCATGCCGTATTCGTCGGGGTTCTTGAAAATGAAGCTGCGGGGCATCTTGACCATGCCGGCCAGCGCTTTGACCTTGGCATGATCTTCTTTGGAGATGGTTTTTTCCTGCTCCAAAGCCTTCTGCATCCGTTCCTTCGATATTCCGGTCATCTCTGGCTCCCTTGTTTCACGGCGTGCCGGGGGCACGATCTCGGAGGACTTGGGCCGTAAGCTAGGTGGAGAATTGTATCGAATAAATGCTCTAGACCTTGCATGAGTGTTTAGTAATAATTGACAATATGACGTTCAGTCCGTCCCAGCTTCCCGCCATGGCGTGGTTCGTCCACGTCGCGCGCCGCCGCAGCTTCACCAAGGCCGCGACCGACATCGGGGTGACGCGGGCCGCGCTGTCGCAGCACGTCAAAGCGCTGGAGCAGCAGCTCAACGTGCGGCTCCTCCATCGCACGACGCGCGACATGTCATTGACCGAAGAAGGCCAGCGTCTGTTCGACGTGTTGCAACCGGCGTTTGCCAACATCGAAAGCGCAGTCACGCAATTGCGGGAAGCCGGTGCCGAACCATCCGGCGTGATCCGCTTGTCCGTATCGCGCGTGGCCGCGCGTTCGTTGATTGAGCCGCGTCTGGCGGAGTTTCTTTCGCGCAATCCGAAACTCGGGCTGGAGCTGGTGACCGATGACGGGTTCTCCAACATCGTCGCCGACGGTCTCGATGCCGGCATTCGATTGGGCGAAAGCCTAGACGACCAGATGATCGCGGTGCCGATCACGCCGCCGCTGGAAATGGCGATCGTGGGATCGCCCGCCTATTTCGAGCGCCATGGCGTTCCCGCGACCCCGCATGAGCTGAAGCATCACAACTGTCTGGCCTATCGTTTCACTACAAGCGGTGCGATCGACCGCTGGGCCTTCGACGCGCCCGGCACTGACGCGCAGACCATCGTCTATGACCCGAAAGGGAATGCCGTCTTCAACGACGACGACAGCATGCTGCGCGCCGCACTGCAGGGCGTCGGCCTCGTTCAGCACATCGATCTTTGCGTGCGCCAGCATCTGCGCGACGGTGCGCTGATGCGCGTGCTGCTGCCTTGGGCGCGGCCTCGTTCCGCTTTCTTTATCTATGTGCCGTCGCGTGCCCAGATGCCCGCGAAGACTCGCGCGCTGGTGGACTTCCTGGTCGAGCAGCGCAAAGAGCTCGCGCGGGAAATGCGCACCAAAGCCTGATCGTGGCGTTGTCCGGTCAAGCCGCGCAACGATAACCCCGGACCGAACCAAATCCCGCTACCAGAGCAGATGGCGAGCAGCCCGGGTGTTGCGCGCTTATTCCGCGGCGAGACGTACCGCCGGCGCGGCATCCTTCACCGCGGCATCGACGTGGCTCTCGAACTTCTGGAAGTTCTTCTGGAACATGCCGACGAGGTTGCGCGCCGTCTCGTCGAATTCGGCCTTGTTGGCCCAGGTCTTCGACGGATAGAGCAGATGCGGCTCCACGCCTTGCACCGAATTCGGCACCGAGAAGCCGAAATAAGGATCCGTGTGGAAGTCGGCATCGTGCAGCGAGCCGTTCAACGCGGCGGTCACCAGCGCGCGGGTCGCCTTGATCGGCATGCGGCGGCCGACGCCATACTTGCCGGCGGTCCATCCGGAGTTCACGAGCCAGCAATCGACCTTATGCTTGGCGATGTATTCCTTCAGAAGCTTCGCATATTCCGACGGATGCAGCGGCAGGAAGGGCGAGCCGAAGCAGGTCGAGAATTCCGGCTGCACGCCGGTGAGCCCCTTCTCGGTGCCCGCGACCTTCGCGGTATAGCCCGAGAGGAAGTGATACATCGCCTGCTCGGGCGTGAGTTTCGCGATCGGCGGCATCACGCCGAAGGCATCCGCAGTCAGCATGATGATGTTCTTCGGATGCGCCGCCCGGCCGGTGCGCGAGGCGTTCGGAATGAAGTCGAGCGGATAGGCCGAGCGCGTGTTCTCGGTCTTGGAGATGTCGGTGTAATCGGGCACGCGGCTCACCGGATCGAAGCCGACATTCTCGAGGATCGCGCCGAAACGATTGGTCGCGTCCCAGATCATCGGCTCGTTTTCCTGGGAGAGGTTCACGCATTTCGCGTAGCAGCCGCCCTCGAAATTGAAGATGCCGTCAGGGCCCCAGCCGGTTTCGTCGTCGCCGATCAGCGTGCGGTTCGGATCGGCCGAAAGCGTGGTCTTGCCGGTGCCGGAAAGACCGAAGAACAGCGCGCTCTCCTTGCCGTCGTTGGAGACGTTGGCCGAGCAATGCATCGGCATCACGCCCTGCTGCGGGAGATAGAAGTTCAGCGTGGTGAAGACCGACTTCTTCATTTCGCCGGCATAGGAGGAGCCGGCGATCAGCACGATTTTGCGGGTGAAGTCGATCGCGACCATGGTGTCGGAGCCTTCGCGGCTGCCGTGGCGCTTGGGATCGGGCTTGAAGGAGGGGAAGTCGAGAATCGTGAGTTCCGGCGCGAACTTCGCAAGCTCTTCGGCTTCGGGGCGGATCAGCAGCGTGCGGATGAACAGCGAGTGCCAGGCGAGTTCGGTAAAGACGCGGACCTTGATGCGGTATTTCGGATCGGCGCCGCCGAAAAGGTCCTGGGCGAACAGCTCTTTGCCTTTGGCGTGAGCGAGAAAGTCTTCGAGCAGATTGTTGAAGTGTTCCTTGGATACTTTCTTGTTGTTGTCCCACCAGACGGTTTTCTCGGTCAGTTCATCGACGACCGTATGTTTGTCTTTCGGGGAGCGTCCGGTGTGGTGGCCGGTTTCGGCACACAGCGCACCGCCTTCGACGATCTGCGATTCCTGCCGCTGCAGGGAGTGCTCGTAGAGTGCAGGCGTCTGCAGATTCCAATGCACCGCCTTCAGGCCGGAAAAGCCGAATTTGTCGGCGCCATGTGCGCTTCTGATACCGGATTCGTTCACGAGACTTCCTCCCGACCGTACAGGCTATTGCCTGCCACTTCGATCGCATCGCTTTTTCAAGAACAGGAGGGCGGCAACGGGGCAAATGCGCTTGCCCGGCCTGCGGCCCCCCGGAAAGCGCGGCACCATATTGGCCGACCCGAGGCTTGTGAAGCCTTTATGTCAATGCAACGCCTTGAAGTTTCGTTGCAGCGCGTAAAAGACGCGGGGACTGCCCGGTAACCCTACCTTCAGGCCGCCTGCGCGCGAGCTTCCTTGGCAAGCTTCGCAAGCGTCACCCGTAATTCCGCGGGTTTGGTCAGGCGCTCCGGGAAATCGAGCCGCCGCACGATCTCGCCGGCCATCAGGTCGCAGCCTTCCGGATCGAGCGAAACCATGCGCCATTCCGCCTCGTTCGCCTTCAGAAGCTGCGTCGCATAAAGCGAAATGGCGTCGCGATGATCCTCGTTCATGTGGCTGATCGCGCTTTCTTCGGCGGCAACCAGTTCGGCGGCATCGGCAACTTCGGTCTTCAGGTCCTTGCCTTCGATGCCGACGATCCGGCCGAAACCCGCGACGAGATGCGCGCTCTCAACCTCGATGCGGTACCAGGCGAAATCGGGAAACTTGGTGAATCCCTTCGACGTGCTGTGGCGCGCGGCATGACGCCGGGCGGCGGCAGGATCTTCGGTCACCGCAATCTTTCCCATCAGGCTGACGCGGCCGATTGCCAGCGGATCGCCGGGGCGGCGCTCTTCCAGCATCAGCGAAACCCGCGGGTCGCGCTTGAAGTTGGCGGTGTGCTTGGCGAGGTTCGACAGAAACATCACCGGCGAGTTGTCCGGCAGGGTCGAAACCGTCACCAGCGAGGCATAGGGCCCACCATCCGCGTTCAGGGTCGCGAGCGCCCCGGTGCGGGCTTCGCGGATGAGCCGCTTGGCATAGGTTGCGGCGTCGAAGTCTTCGGCCGGCTGCTTCATTGGTTCCTGCTCCAGAAATTTCCGGCAATCTCGTCGTGCCAACCATCCCGGTCAAGCGGCAACGCAATCAAGGGGTTAGATTGGAGCCGTTCTCACTACGGCGCCGCCCGCTTCATGGTTTGACGCCGCCGACCAGATCCTCGGCGGCGAGATCGGTGGTCTTGCCGAAAGCGGCAATCAGGTGCCCCCGGTCCACATTGATCCGCCAGAAGGCATATTCGGGAAGCTCGGCGTATTTGATCGCCTCGGGGTGGCGCATCAAATAACGCTGGCGCATCAACCCCTTATCTACAGGTTCGGCAGTGCCCGAAATGGTCAGCCGGGCGACCACCAGCGGGTCCTCCGCCTGCGGCTTTTCCAGAAGCAGGAGCGAGACGCGGGGGTCCCTGCGGATATTTGCCGTGTGGCGGGCCTGGCCGGCGAGCAGGATCGCCGGGCAGCCGTCGGGCATCGCGGCAAGCCCCACACTGGAAACAAAGGGAAATCCGCGATCACCTTCCGTGCCGAGCGCGCCAAACAGCGTCTCGCGCAGGATGAAGCGCGCCAAGGTTCTTGGTGACTGGAAATCGTCCTGGGACATTGGATTTCTGTAGAAAATGTAATATTTACCGGGGGTTACGTTTCAATGGGCAAGCGTCTAGGTTGTCTTTGGCCTGCGGGTCGCCCCGTCACATTTCGGCCCTGCCATAATTGTTTGAACGGCCCAATCGTATCAGTTCCAGTGATTCCGGGGCCAGCCGGTTCCGACAGGAGACTTCATGCCGACCATCGCGCTTGTGGATGACGACCGCAACATCCTGACCTCCGTTTCGATCGCGTTGGAAGCCGAAGGCTACCGGATTCTCACTTTCACAGATGGTGCTTCGGCCATTGAAGGCTTCAAGTCCAGCCCTCCCGACCTTGCGATCCTCGATATCAAGATGCCGCGCATGGACGGCATGGAGCTGCTGCGCCGCATCCGCCAGAAATCCGATCTGCCGGTGATCTTCCTCACCTCGAAGGACGAAGAGATCGACGAATTGTTCGGCCTCAAAATGGGCGCCGACGATTTCATCCGCAAACCGTTCTCGCAGCGGCTGCTGGTCGAGCGCGTCAAGGCGGTGCTGCGCCGTTTCATCCCGAAAGATGCGATGCCGCAGAAGGAAACCGATTCCGCCAAGGTGCTCGACCGCGGCCAGCTCAAGATGGACCCGGAGCGGCACACCTGCACCTGGAAGGGCGATCCGGTAACGCTCACCGTCACCGAATTCCTGATCCTGCAGGCGCTCGCGCAACGGCCCGGCGTCGTCAAAAGCCGCAACGCGCTGATGGACGCCGCCTATGACGATCAGGTCTATGTCGATGACCGCACGATCGACAGCCACATCAAGCGGCTGCGCAAGAAGTTCAAGGCGGTCGACGACGATTTCGAAATGATCGAAACCCTGTACGGTGTCGGCTACCGCTTCAAGGAAGCGTGACCCAACGAGCGCGGACGAAGCGTCCGCGGACGGCTCGCCGATGAAGGCAGACGTAGAACAGCCCGCCGAGCCGCTGTCCGAAACCTCGGGACGGCGCAAGCGCCGGATTCTGTGGCGCATCCTCGATCCGTTCGGCCTGTTTCAACGCCCCGGCTTCCGCCGCAACCTTGCGCGCATCGTCGATCCGCTCGGGCTTCGCTACTGGCTTGGCCTTGCGCAACGGCCGGAGAACGAGTTGCGTCCGGAATCGACGCTTCCCGAAAACGCGGGCTGGTTCCGGCGCTTCGGCGGCTTTCTGGCATTTCAGGCCTTCTCTTCGCTTCGCCGCCGCATCGTGCTGCTCAACCTGCTTGGCCTCGTCACGCTGGTCTGCGGCATTCTTTATCTTTCGGAGTATCGCGCCGGACTGATCGAGGCGCGCGTGCAGTCGTTGCTGACGCAAGGCGAGATCATGGCCGCGGCGATCGCAAGCACCACGCGCTCGGACGCCTCCAACATTCCGATCGATCCGAACCGGCTGCTCGAGTTGCAGGCCGGCGAAAGTTATGGGCCGAGCGACGATTTCCTCGCGCTGGAGTTTCCGATCAGCCCGGAGCAGGTCGCGCCGCTCTTGCGCCGGCTGGTCACGCCGACGAATACGCGCGCACGCATTTACGACCGCGACGGCGGCCTGCTGCTCGATTCCTGGACCCTCACCAGCACCGGCGAAATCCTGCGTTTCGAGCTGCCCGGCACCAACGCGCAGCCGCAGATCAATCCGCTGCGCGCCTGGTGGCGGCGGACGCGGCTCTGGTTTCGCTCCGGCGGCTTGCCGATCTATCGCGAGATCGGGGCTGCAAACGGCAAGGAATACAACGAGATCAAAACCGCCCTCAATGGCCATAGCGATTCCGAAGTGCGCGTGACCGAACGCGGCGAGGTCATTATCTCGGTCGCGATCCCGGTGCAGCGCTTCCGCGGCGTGCTCGGCGTATTGATGTTGCAGACCCAGGGCGGCGAGATCGACAACGCGGTCGAGGCCGAACGTCTCGTCATCGTTCGCGTATTCCTGATCGCGGCCGCGGTGATGATCGTGCTTTCGATCCTGCTTGCCGGCACCATCGCGGGTCCCATGCGCCGGCTCGCCGAAGCCGCGGAGCATGTCCGGCGCCGCGCCCATGCGCGCGTCCAGATCCCCGACATGACCGCCCGCGCCGACGAGATCGGGCATCTGTCGGGTGCATTCCGTGACATGACCAATTCGCTCTACTCGCGGATCGAAGCCATCGAAAGTTTCGCGGCCGATGTCGCGCATGAACTGAAGAACCCGCTCACCTCGCTGCGCTCCGCGATCGAAACCTTGCCGCTCGCCAGGAGCGATGAATCGCGCGAGCGGCTGATTGCGGTCATCCAGCACGACATCAAGCGGCTCGATCGCCTCATCAGCGATATTTCCGACGCGAGCCGTCTCGACGCCGATCTTCTGCGGCACGAGGCGGAACCCGTCGATTTGCGGAAACTGCTGACCGCGGTCGCGGATATCGCCAACGACGTGCCGCGCGACGATGGCGTGAAGGTCGAGCTCCTGTTCGAGCCGCCGGGCGTCACGGCGGCGCAGCTTCGCATCCTCGGCAATGACAGCCGGCTCGGTCAGGTGATCGACAACCTCGTCGAGAACGCGCGCTCCTTCTCGCCGCAGGACGGCAAGGTGACGGTCCGCTGCAAGCGCGCCGGCAACGAAATCGAGATCGCGGTCGAAGACGAAGGCCCCGGCGTCAGGCCGGAAGCCCTCACCCGCATTTTCGAGCGCTTCTACACCGACCGGCCTGAACATCGCTTCGGGCAGAACTCCGGCCTCGGGCTTTCGATCTCGAAGCAGATCGTCGAAGCCCATGGCGGACGCATCTGGGCCGAGAACCGGCTTGCAGGCGGGCGCGACGGCGAAGCGCCGAAGATCGCCGGCGCGCGCTTTGTCGTGCGGCTGCCGGCGGCGAAGCGCTGATGCGCAAAGGCAGCGGCAGCGAACATGCGACCGCGGTGCTGATCGGTGCCCGCGCGCTGCTTATCCGCGGACCGTCCGGCGCCGGAAAATCGCGTCTTGCCTGGTCGTTGCTCGACGCCGCGGCGCGCAGGGATATCCGGTTTGCGCGGCTCGTTGCCGATGACCGCGTAGCGCTCTCGATGCTGAACGGCAGGCTGATCGCCGCGGCGCCGAAAGCCATCGAAGGGATGATCGAATTGCGTGGAATCGGCATTCGCCGGGTCCCGTTCGAGCCTTATGCCGCCGTCGGGATGGTTGCGGACCTCGATGCGGAGGATGCCGAGCGGGTGCCCGCGCCCGCGGCCTTCCGCTGCGAGATTCTGGGCGTCACATTGCCGCGCTTGCCGCTCGCCAGCGGTGCCGATCCCCTCCCCCACATCCTCGAGAACTGGCGCGAACTGGGCTTTTCTGCCTGAGCGCTTGCAATCCGCAATGCAGCTAAGGAATATGCGCCTCCCGCGCAGATCGCGGAGGAGCCGGGTTCGTTCGTTCCCTTTCCCGGCGGAGCCTGATGATAGGTCTAGTTCTCGTCACCCATGGCCGGCTTGCCGTCGAGTTTCGCTCGGCGCTCGAACACGTCGTCGGGCCGCAGAAGCAAATCGAAACCGTCACCATCGGACCCGATGACGACATCGAAGGCTGCCGCAAGCAGATCATCCAGGCGGTGCAGAAGGTCGAGACCGGCGACGGCGTCGCGATCCTCACCGACATGTTCGGCGGCACGCCCTCCAATCTCGCGATCTCGGTAATGAATACGCCGAACGTGGAGGTGGTTGCCGGAATCAATCTTCCGATGCTGGTCAAGCTCGCCAAGGTTCGCGACGAGACGCCGCTCGTGCAGGCCGTGGCGCTCGCGCAGGACGCGGGCCGCAAATACATCAACATCGCAAGCCGCGTGCTTGCCGGCACAGGCAAGTAAACCGTGACGCATTCCGAATTACCGCCGGAGGACGACTGCCAGCCGAACGCCGCCGTTCCGGCCGGTGCGGTTTCCAAGGAACTTCCGGTCATCAACAAGCGCGGCCTGCATGCGCGGGCTTCCGCCAAGTTCGTGCAGATGGCCGAAAAATTCGACGCCAGCATCAAGGTCACGCGCTGCGGAGAGACCGTGAATGGCGATTCGATCATGGGCCTCTTGATGCTCGCGGCAGGGCCGGGAACGACCATTCAGGTGACATGCGCCGGCGCGCAGGCAAGCGAAGCGCTCGCTGCACTTGAGAATCTGCTGGCCACCAAATTCGGCGAAGAAGAGTAAGCCTCGGGGGCGGCGCGCTCAGACGCGCCTGTCGGTGCTGTCGCCGACATGGGCATCCCTGCCCGCATGCCAGCCGACAAAAGCCTGGATCACGGCCGCGCCGGTGAGCACCCAGAGCGGCACTACCCAGCCATGCGTCCAGTCGTGCAGCGCGCCGAAGACGACCGGCCCCGCGGCGGCGATGCCGTACCCGACGGATTGCGCCATCCCGGAAAGTGCCGCGGCCTGCTCCGCATTCGACGCACGGAAGGCAAAAAACGAAAGTGCCAGCGGAAAGCAGAAGCCGATCGCGATGCCGCATACGACCGTCCACAACAGCATGAACTGCGGCAGGAAGATCATCCCGATCGCGCCCGCAACCATCATCAGGCTCCAGAACAGGCATAATACGCGCTGGTCGTGGAAGCGGCTGATCATGAGCAGAAATACAAGGCCGACCGG
>JAEZFA010000257.1 GCA_023417665.1 Pseudomonadota bacterium
CCATTACGGATCGTTCGGGCCGCACGCTCTCCGGCCAGACGCCGACCGCGTTCTGGAATTCGATTGCGCATGCGCAACCCTTCTCGGTCGGCCTGAACTGCGCGCTCGGCGCCAAGGAAATGCGCGCGCATATCGCGGAGATCGCGAAGGTCGCGGATACACTGGTCTGCGCTTATCCGAATGCGGGCCTGCCAAACGAATTCGGCCTTTACGACGAGAGCCCGGAATTCATGGCCGGGATGCTGGAAGAGTTCGCGGCAAGCGGGCTCGTCAACATCGTTGGCGGCTGTTGTGGCACGACGCCCGATCATATCCGCGCGATCTGCACGGTGACGTCGAACAAGAAGCCGCGCGCGATTCCCGAATTGCCTGCGCGGCTGCGGCTCGCGGGCCTCGAACCGTTCGAGCTGACGCCGGAAATCCCGTTCGTCAACGTGGGCGAGCGCACCAACGTCACGGGATCCGCGAAGTTCAGGAAGCTCATCACCGAAGGCAAATACGACGAAGCGCTCGCGGTTGCGCGCGAGCAGGTCGACAACGGCGCGCAGGTCATCGACGTCAACATGGACGAAGGCCTGCTCGATTCCGAAAAGGCGATGGTCGATTTCCTGAACCTGATCGCGTCGGAGCCGGACATCGCCAAAGTGCCGATCATGGTCGACTCGTCAAAATGGTCGGTCATCGAGGCGGGCCTGAAATGCGTGCAGGGCAAGGGCATCGTCAATTCGATCTCGATGAAGGAAGGTGAGGACGCTTTCCGCCATCACGCACGGCTGGTGCGCCGCTATGGTGCCGCCGTCGTCGTCATGGCCTTCGACGAGCAGGGGCAGGCCGACACGCGCGAGCGCAAGGTTGAAATCTGCACGCGCGCCTACCGTATCCTGGTCGATGAAGTCGGCTTCCCGCCGGAAGACATCATCTTCGATCCGAACATCTTCGCGGTGGCGACCGGCATCGAGGAACATGCGGGCTATGGCGTCGCCTTCATCGAGGCGACGCAGATCATCCGCCAGAAGCTGCCGCACGCGCATATTTCCGGCGGCGTTTCCAACCTTTCCTTCTCCTTCCGCGGCAACGAGACCGTGCGGCAGGCGATGCATGCCGTCTTCCTCTATCACGCGATTAAGGTCGGCATGGATATGGGGATCGTCAACGCGGGGCAGCTCGCGCTCTATGACGATATTCCGGCCGAGCTGCGCGATGCCTGCGAAGACGTGGTGCTCAATCGCCGCGCGGACGCGACCGAGCGTTTGCTTGCGCTTGCGGAGAAATTCAAGAGCGGCGGCGGCGCGAAGAAGGAAGCCGACCTCACCTGGCGGACATGGCCGGTGCAGAAGCGGCTCGAACATGCGCTCGTCAACGGCATCACCGACTTCATCATCGAGGACACGGAAGAAACGCGCGCGGCGGCCGAGAAGCCGCTGCATGTCATCGAAGGTCCGCTGATGGACGGCATGAACGTGGTCGGCGACCTGTTCGGTGCCGGCAAGATGTTCCTGCCACAGGTCGTGAAATCCGCGCGCGTCATGAAGCAGGCGGTCGCCTATCTCATGCCTTTCATGGAAGAAGAGAAGCGGCGCTCCGGCGAAACCGCGAAGTCGAACGGCAAGATTTTGCTCGCCACCGTGAAGGGCGACGTCCACGACATCGGCAAGAACATCGTCGGCGTCGTGCTCCAGTGCAACAATTACGAGATCGTCGATCTCGGCGTCATGGTGCCGGCGGCGAAGATTCTCGAAACGGCGAAGAGCGAGAAGTGCGACGTCATCGGCCTTTCCGGGCTGATCACGCCTTCGCTCGACGAGATGTGCCATGTCGCGAGCGAACTGGAGCGCGAAGGCTTCGACCTGCCGTTGCTCATCGGCGGCGCCACCACGAGCCGCGTGCATACGGCGGTGAAGATTTCCCCGAACTATCGCCGCAGCCAGGCGGTGCATGTGCTGGATGCGAGCCGCGCCGTCGGCGTCGTGTCGAAGCTGATGAATCCGGATTCGCGCGTCGTCGAACTCGACGCCGTGCGCAAGGAATACGAGAAGGTCGCGGAAGCGCATGCGCGCGGTTCGCAGGAGCAGCGCCGCATCTCGATCGAGGATGCGCGGGCGAACAAGCTGAAGCTCGAATTTGCGAACGGCGAGACGCGCAAGCCCTCGTTCCTTGGTACGAAAGAATTCGTGCAATATGATCTTGCCGAGCTCGTGCCGCTGATCGACTGGACGCCGTTCTTCCAGTCGTGGGAACTTACGGGGCGCTATCCGCAGATTTTCGACGATCCGAAGCAGGGCGAGGCCGCGCGCACGCTCTACAAGGATGCGAAGGTGCTGCTCGATCGCATCGTCAGCGAAAAATGGTTCGAGGCGCGCGCCGTCATCGGCTTCTGGCCTGCGAATGCGGTCGGCGACGACGTCGTGCTCTACAAGGACGATACGCGGAAGGAAAAGCTCGCGACCTTCCATACGCTGCGCCAACAGATGCCTAAACGCGACGAGCGCGCGAACATCGCGCTCTCCGATTTCGTCGCGCCGGTGGAAACGAAGGTGCCGGACTATATGGGCGGCTTCGTCGTCACCACCGGGATCGGCGAAGACGAGAAGGCCGATGAATTCAAGAAGAAGAACGACGATTATTCCGCGATCCTTGTCAAAGCGCTCGCGGACCGTCTTGCCGAGGCTTTTGCTGAGCGCATGCACCAGCGCGTGCGCAAGGAATTCTGGGCTTACGAGCCGGACGAGGCGCTGACGAACGAGGATCTGATTGCGGAGAAGTATCGCGGCATTCGTCCCGCGCCGGGCTATCCGGCGCAGCCCGATCACACCGAGAAGGCGACGCTGTTCGAACTGCTCGATGCAACGAAGGCGACGAGTGTCGAACTCACCGAATCCTATGCGATGTGGCCGGGGGCGGCGGTGTCGGGGCTTTATTTCTCACATCCCGAGAGCGCTTACTTCGGCGTCGGCCGCATCGACCGCGATCAGGTCGAGGATTATGCCGTGCGCAAGGGCTGGTCTGTCGCGGAAGCGGAGCGCTGGCTCGCGCCGCTCTTGTCCTACGATCCCGCACGCATCCCGCGCGAGGCAGCCGAGTAACCTGATACCATACAACTTATTAGCGAATAATTATCCATAGCAATCTTACGCTGCGGCCATGCGAAAGTGGCTCGGCGTGTGGGGCTTGGTGTTTTTTCTGCTGCCGGCGGCAGCGCTGGCGGCGGAAGAGTTCGCCGCCAGTTTTCGGCTGCGCGGCGGTTACGATTCCAATCCGCTGATGGCGCCGCAAGGGCATGGCTCGCCGCTGATCGCCTGGGACGGCGTGGCGGCATATGGAAGGAAAGTCGGCGGATGGACCGCCGGCGTGACCGGCGAAGCGAGCGTCGTGCGTTATCGCGAAGAAGGCTTCGAGCCATTGCAGAATTATCGCCTGCGTCTGCGGCTCGCGAACGGGAGCGAGAATGCGCTTTCCTTCGATGCAACCACGGCGCTGTCGCATTTTTCGTCCTACGACACGCAGAGTTCGAGTGCGAAGCAGCGCGTGCATCTGCAATGGACCGGCGGCGCTTGGCGGCCGTTCGTGGCGGGCGATCTGACGCTCGCGTCGCTCAACGAGCTGAACGTGCTGCTCGGCGATTTTCTGCCGGAGCCGCTGCGCTATTTGCGCGGCACGCTCACGCCGGGTGTCGCCTACACCAACGAAAACGCGGAGATCGGCTTCTCGCTGGCGCTGTCGAGAACAAGATACGAGGATGAATTCGATCTCTTCGGCTTTCGCCGCGACAACGACCGCCTTCAGCCGACACTATTCGCGAAATTCGATCACGGTGCGGTGCAGGCTGCCGGATCGATTTCCTATCTGCTGGTGCGCTCGGAGGACGTGGATTTCACGGATGTCGAAAC
>JAEZFA010000273.1 GCA_023417665.1 Pseudomonadota bacterium
AGATTGGAAAGCGGCTCGTCCATCAGGCAGATCGGGTGATCGGCGATAATCGCGCGCGCAAGCGCGACCCGCTGGCGCTGGCCGCCCGAAAGCTGCGCCGGCTTGCGCAGTTCATATCCCTTGAGTCCGGTGCGCTGGAGCGCAAGCTCGAGACGGTGCTCGCGTTCCGCGCGGCCCACGCCGCGCACCTTCAGGCCGAAGACGATGTTTTCCGCGACGTTCAGATGCGGGAACAGCGCGTAAGACTGAAACACCATCGAGATACCGCGCTGCGACGGCGGTGCCGCGGTGACGTCGCGGCCGTCGATCAGCACGCGGCCCTGATCCGGCGATTCCAGACCGGCGATCAGCCGCAGCGTGGTGGACTTGCCGCAACCCGAAGGACCGAGCAGAACGACGAAGCTGCCCTTCGCGATCGAGAGGCTGACATTATCGACGCCAACCGCCGCGCCCCACTTCTTCGTGGCGCCTTGTAGTTCGATGAATGCCATGCCGTCCCTGGAAACTTTATCTGTTATGTCGTTCCAGCATTCATATTACAGTTTTATGACAACGGCCGCGACACGTTATTCGAAAACGGAGTTATCAATGCCTGCGCGATGCTGCGCCGCACTATCGCGCGATCGGAGGAATGTCCGGTAATGGTGATTGTCCAGATTTCCGACATGCATGTTTCGAAGCCGGGCAGGCTGTTCGGCGGCAGGCTCGACACGCGCGAGACATTCCGTCGCGCAATCAGCCGCGTGCTTGCAATGGCGCCGGAACCGGACCTCGTGCTGCTCTCCGGCGACCTCGCCGAAACGGGCGCAGCCGAAGAATACGACTTCATCGTCGGTGAACTCTCGCGGCTCTCCTGCCCGGTCCGCGCAATTCCGGGAAACCACGACATCCGCGAAGAAATGCTGCGCGCATTGCCGGCCTGCGTAACGCCGCAGCGTGGCGGACATCTGAGTTTCTCCGACGACGGCTTGCCAGTGCGCGTGATCGGCCTCGATACCATCGTGCCGAACGAAGTGCAGGGAGAGATCTGCGCGGAGCGGCTTTCGTGGCTTCGCGAAACGCTGGAAAAGGGTCGCGGCCGGCCGGCGCTGATCGCCATGCATCACCCGCCGATCAAAACCGGCTTCACCGCAATGGATAATTACGGAATCCGCAGCGGAAGCGAGGAGTTTGCCGAAATCATCCGCGAGCACGCTGCCGACATCCGCGCGATCGTCAGCGGCCATGTCCATCGCATGATCGCGGGCAGCATTGCGCGGGTGCCGGTGCTGGTTTGCCCCGCCTCCTCGCTCGCTTTCGAACTGGACCTCACCGGCAAGCCCAGGCTCTCCTTTCTGGAAGAGCCGAGGCAATTTCTGGTTCACACCTGGATCGACGATGCGCTCGTGAGCCACGCCGCATTCATCGACGATTTTCCGGGGCCTTTCGCGCTTTCCTGAGCGGCCCCGGCGGGCGCTACTTCACGCGCTTCAGCCACGCATCGGGCCAGTGCGTCATATCCTCGACAAGATTGCTTTCGTTGAACGGCCACTTCGGCGGTTCGATTGCGAAACGAGCATCTTTCTTCGCGAAGTCGCGTGCGGCTTGCGTGGGATTGTCCGTAACCCATTCGGGCTTTCCACGCGGCATGTCGTGCAGGTCGTACATGATACCGTCGGTCGCGACGATGTACGAACCGACCGTCACCAGATCGCAATAGAGCTCGAGCTCGCGGGCCACATGCGCTCTGGAGTGGTCGGAATCCAGAATGACCAGAACGGTTTCCGCCTTGCGCTTCTCCGCCATGATCTTCTTTACGGCCTCGATCGTCTCACCGGCCGTGGAGCTGCCTTCGACGAGAGAAATCCGCTTCGACAGTTCGTGCGCCTCGATGGCCTTCCGGTTATGCGGCCGGATTTCGATGTCGATGCCGATGACGTGCCCCTTGTGCATCAACTCGCAAAGGCTCGCGGAAAAGATGAGCGAGCCGCCATGGGCGACACCGGTTTCGATGATGTAGTCGGGCTTCAGCTGGTAGATCGCTTCCTGAAGCCGCAGCATGTCCGAAGGCAACTGGATGATGGGGCGGCCAAGCCACGAATAAGTGTATTGATACTTCTGGTTCCAGCCGAGGCGCACCCACTCGCGCGAGATGATTTCGAAGGCTTCCCTGGAATGAAGGTCGATGACGCGCGTGCCTGCGTCGTCCTCCACCCGGATCTCTTTGCTTTCGTGATCGACCGTAAAACGCAAGGCTCAGCTCCACATCACAAGTTCGCAATCCGAAGCCATGTCGCTCAACAGCTTTCGGCATTCGGCGGCATAGTTCGGGTTCATCAGGATCGCATGCTTCACGCCGCGCTCCTTTATCGCATCGGGGGAAACGATCGCGTGACCGGTTCCGGGAACATATTTGCCCTGCTTTGCCGGATTGAGATCAATCAGGCAATCGATCAGTTCACCCTCGGCGTCGATGATGCTGGCAAACGTCGATCCCTTTGCACCGGCGCCCCACAGCGCAACCTTGCCCCGGCGCGCGAGCGTCTCGATCTGGCGCCTCGCGGCCTGCATGTTGGCGTCGTAACGCTCGCCGAAGGTCCGCGCCAATCGCACCGTTTCGACGGGGTTTCCGGACGGCTCGCCTTGCCCGCCAAGGGCGGCCTCGAACCACAGATACTGCTCGCCGAACACGAGACGGGTCTGCTTTGGCGAGAACCCGGCCCGCGAGAAAGCCCGGGCAATCGAGGCCGCATTGAACAGCGAGCAATGCTCGTAGAAGAAATCCCACACCACCTGATTGGACAGGATCCAGTCGACATTCGGCGTCTCAAAGAAAACCTTCGCCCGCGTCGAGTTCGACAGCGCCATGGCGATGGAGTTGAGAAGCGGCACCGGCTGCGGCACATGCTCGATCACATGACGGCTGACGACGACGTCGGCGGCCAGACTTGCGTGTTCCGGGCCGTAATAGTCCCTCACGAATCGCAGCCTGCCATCAAGCTCGCTTTCCTTGCCGCGATAGGCGGGATCGAACCCGACGCCCCTGTTGTTGGCAGCCGGATCGCCGACAAGCGCTCGAAGAAAATCGCCGTTGCCGCAACCGACTTCGACAATCAGCGCATCGCGGACGCCCGAGTCATTCATCAACCCTTGCGCCAGATCGCGCACATAATTTTCGAAGAACGGCGAATGGGTCTGGCAGTTGTCGTATCC
>JAEZFA010000314.1 GCA_023417665.1 Pseudomonadota bacterium
CCCGGGGCGGGGGCCATGCAGAATCCACGCCCCGCGACAAGGGCGGCTGAGAGGAAGTTTGCTGGCTTCATTTGTCCGGAATTTCGGGCGGTCAATGTTGAATCAATCTACGCCAGTAGCGGCGCAATTTGGCGAAAGATAAGCCCCTGCGACTCTGCATCAGCGCAAGTGGGCAATGGCCCCACGCACGTCACGAATAACGCTGACTTTTGCCGTGGGCAGGCTGGAGCGGTTTGCTGCATCATATAACATATTGAAAATAATTAATATTATTTGTGGGCAATCTGCCCACCATATCCGCCCACTATCCCGTGGGGCGGTTTGAGGTTGACCGAGAGCCGCCTCCGGGCGTCTTCTAACAATTGCGTGAACGGGCGGAAACAGCCCGCGCGCGAGGAAACCTGAAGGCGGAAGCGCAAGTCATGCAGGCCGAAGAAATACTCCAGGAAATCTCCGACTACTGCCGCCGTGCCGGGCTTGCCGAATCGACCTTCGGCCGCCGCGCGGTCAACGACGGCAAGCTCGTCAGCCGGCTCCGCGATGGCGGGCGCATCACCACTGTCACGCTCGACCGCATCCGAAGCTTCATGAACGAGCCGGTGGAACTGGAACGCGGCGCCGTGATCGAACGGCCGCTGCCGCCGCGCCAGATCAACCGCCTGCCTGCGGCCGCCGATACGGGGACGGAGGAAGACCCACAGCGCAACTTCCGCTTCTTCGACAATCGCCAGAAGTATCTGCTGTTCGTGAATACCTGCGGCGAGAAGTCGGTGATCGCCAATCGCGTCGGCATGGAGCTCGGCAATATTCATCCGCGGCCGCCGGCGCTGCGCGTGTTCGATGCCGGCGTCGGCGATGCGACCGTGCTCTCGCGTGTCATGCGGGCGATGCACGAGCGCTTCTCCACGCTGCCGTTCTATATCGTCGGCAAGGAAATCAGTCTCGAAGACGTGCGCCTCGCGCTCGACAAGATGGCGGATCGCTTTTTCGAGCATCCGTCGACCGTGCTCGTGCTCACGAACATGTATTATTCGGAAGCGCCGTGGCTGACGACGCACTCTCGCGAGGCGGCCTCCAGCATGGTCTGGCACGAGCTTGCGCTGACCGGAAACTCGGCGTTCTCGTTCGAATCCCAGATATCCGCGCTGCAGCCTTTCCTTGCCGATAACTGGAAGGCCCGCGTCAGCCCGAAAAGCGGCAATCCCGTTTACGAGCGTCCGGTGGTCCTCGTGATCTATCGGCAGGACCACAAATTCCTGCTCGACAACATCATCCCAAAGCGCGGTGCGACGGACGCCAATTACGATCTCGTCATGGCTTCGCAGCCTTATCGTTTGCGCTCGAGCGTGGAGTTCAAGGCGAAGAAAGTGATTGCGCCGCTCGCCCGCGCGCTCGGGCCGGGCGGTCGCATGATCGGCATCCATTCGCGCGGCGACGATCCGGGGCAGGAGATCATCCAGAAGGTTTGGCCGGGCGACAACCCGTTCACGCAGGATCGACACGCGATCCTGAAGGCCGTGAAGAACGAACTTGGCAACGCGGGCCGCGACCTCAATTTCAATGCCTACGCCGATAATCGCTCCATTTTTCGCTACGACATGCACACCCTGCCGAGCGAGATCTCCGCGGAAAGCGGCTCATCGATCGGCACATCGACGCTGTTTGCTGCATGGAATGCCGCGATCTACGTCGCGCAGGTCGAGGACGACCGGCTTTCCAAGGTCGTGACCGACGACCGCTATCTGCAGGCGACACGCGAAGTGCTGCAACAGCACGGCGGCCTCTGGTTCAACGACGAATCCTACGTCATCTCGAGAAAGCGGGACTGAAGCCATGCTCAATCCACACAAGCTCGACTCGGTTGCCGACGCGACCGACTTCAATGCGGTGCTTGAGGACGTGTCGCTCGAAGCGGTGATGCCCGGTGCAGCCGAACTGCATGAGACGGCGTCCTTGCTCCCGACCGGCACGCCGATCTACCTGACCGATCTTCCCAATCGTTCAGACGCCAGGCTGATCGAAGTTGCGACCGGCGTTTTCATGCGCGGACTGAAGCCGGTGCCGCACGTCGCTGCCCGCAACGTTTCGTCGGAACGCGGACTTCTGGAATTGCTCAGCAGACTTTCGTCGTCGGCCGGCGTGAAGCGGGTCATGCTTATTGGCGGCGATCGCGCCCGCCCGGCCGGACCGTTCGAGAATGCGTTGCAGATGATCGAAAGCGGGATCCTGAAAGCCTGCGGTATCGCTGAAATCGGTATCGCTGCCTATCCGGAGGGCCATCCGGCGATTTCAGAGGATGTCCTGCGGGTGTCGTTGCGCGAGAAACTCGAAGCCGCCGAGCGTGAGGGTTTGCGTGCGGAGATCGTGACGCAATTCTCCTTCGACGCGTGGTCGGTGGTTACCTGGCTGCGCGCGCTGCGGGCGAGCGGTATTCGGAACAAGGTGCGGATCGGTATGGCCGGCCCTGCATCGATCCCCGATCTGCTTCGATTTGCAAAGCGATGCGGCGTGCGCTCGTCGGCGCGCGGCTTCGCGCGCCACGCACCGAAGATCGGCCGGCTCTTTATGCAATCGACGCCCGGGGAAGTGGTGCGCGAACTTGCGGAAGCGGCTGCGTCCGAAGACCTCGGCGAAATCGCAACGCATATCTATTCGTTCGGGGGGCTGGTGCAGGCGGCGAAATGGACTCGCGACGCGCAACGTGGCGAGATCGCTTAACGTTACTTGTCGTACCGCTTCCAGCCGTCCTGCATCAGCCGCTCCTGCGGCAGATAACGTTTCTTGTAATCCATCTTCTTCGCGCCATCGACCCAATAGCCCAGATAGACATAGGGCAGGCCCATGCGGCGTGCGCGCTCGATGTGATCGAGGATCAGGAACGTCCCGAGTGAGCGTTCCAATGCGATCTCCGGGTCGTAGAACGAATAGACCATCGAAAGTCCGTCGGAGAGCACGTCGGTGAGCGCGACTGCGAGCAGCGGCCCTTCGCCTTGCCCGGTCAGAAAACTATCCGGACCGCGGGGGCGGTACTCGATCAGACGAGAACGGACGTGGCTGTCCTCGACCATCATGGAATAGTCGAGCACCGTCATGTCGACCATGCCGCCGTCGGCGTGGCGGGAGTCGAGATAATGGCGGAAGAGAGAGTATTGCTCGGCGGTCGGGATCGGTTGCCGGGCCTGACCGATCAGATCGGCGTTGCGCTTGCGCGCGCGCTTGAAGGTTTTTGACAGCACAAAGTCGTTCACGACGACCCGCACCGAAACGCAGGCGCGGCAGGATTCGCAGGCCGGCCGGTAGGCAATCGACTGCGAACGCCGGAACCCGCCATGCGTGAGAATGTCGTTGATCTCGGGCGCGCGGTCGCCGACGAGATGCGTGAAGACCTTCCGCTCCTTCCGGCCGGGCAGATAGGGGCAGGCGGAAGGGCTCGTCAGGAAGAACTGCGGGGTATCGCGCGAATGTTTGGTCACCGGACCGGAATCGCCCCTTCAACTGCAGCGCATGGATCGAAACATCGCGCTTTCATATGCCGCCGTCAAAGGGCGTTTTCGTGACCGTTACCCCCGGCGCAGCGAGGCGGCCCGTGCCTCGTCGTTAATCATGACAGTGCCGGTCAGGAAGTCATGCAGCGTGCGGCGGCGCGCGTTGAACAGTGCGACCAACAGGACGAGCGGGGTCAATACCGACGAAAGCACCCAGAAAAATACGGCGTGGACGGCGCCGAGCAGAAAATACATCGGCGCGCCGTACCATGTACGCATCTGGATGCCCATCATGCGCATGCCGTAGGTTGCCGAATGCGGCGAGCCGAGCGTGACGCCGACATAGAGCACGGCCCAGAGCGCCGCGATCGGACCGAGCAGGCCGAAGATGACCACGCCGAGCCCAAGCGTCGCGACCGTGAAGACCAGCATGAAAAGCGCGACGGCCGCGAGCGGCGTCAGGATGATCACGGCATCGATCAGGAAAGCCATAAAGCGGCGCGCCAGCACACCCTCGAACAGCTCAGGCTGGGTCGCGGGGTCATAGGCGTGGGGGCGGGGCTCGTTCGAGGTGCCGATCTGCGCTGGGGTCATGAAAGTTCTCCACTCCCGGCCGAAGGTGGTGCGCAACCGGGGCTTTCGCAAGCGCAGGCTGGCGCGTGCGCGAAATAAAATGGCCCGCGGCTTACGGGTTGAGCACGATGTGGCAGCGATAGCTCTGTCCGCTGAATACCCGCTCTGCAGAGCCGTGCAGCCCTTTCACGGTGGCCTCGATCAGCCGTGTGCCGAAGCCGACGCGGGTCGGCTCGGGAAGGGGCGTAATGTTCTCCTCGCGCCAGTCGATTTCGATGGCGCCGCCGCGCTGCGCCCAGCTTACCGACAGTTTGCCGTCTTCTGTCGAGAGCGCACCGTACTTGACGGCATTGGTCACGAGTTCATGCACGATCAGCGCAACCGCCCGCGCGATGTCCGAGCGAAGGCTCAACGGACCGCCATTGAGCGTACAGCGCGACGACCCGTAAGGCGCGAGTTCCTGACGCACGATGGTCTGGATGTCGGGCTGCATTTCCGGCGCACGCGTAATCAGATCGTTGGTCGCCTGCAGTGTCCGCATGCGGCTGTTGATGAGATCGGCGGCTTCGCGGTTGTCCTTCAACGAGTAGTGAACGATGGCCTCGCCGAGTGCCCCCATGTTGCGTGCGCGATGCTCGACTTCCTTCAGGATCAGTTCGCGCTGTGCCTGTTCGTCCTGCAGGTCTCGCACGGCGGTCCGGAACAGGTGTCCGAGCCATACGGTGAAGAACCCGGCAACCAGATAGATTGCCAGATTGGCGAAGAACGATGGCGCCAGCGTTTCAAGTACGTTCGCGGGGATGAAGAAGATGATCCCGATCGCAACGCTCAACGCGAGCGCGAACATGCCGGGCCAGAAGCCGGCGAATAGCGCCGTGAGGATGACGGCGGGAAAGAACGCAACGAAATAGAGTGTCGCGCCGAACCACATTCCGAGGAGCCAGCGGATCGCCGCCGCGAGCGCAATGCAGCCAAGCCCGAACGCAAAGCCCGCTGCGGAATTTGGCGCGAAACCCTGTCGTGCCAGCGCCCTGATATCTGCTTTCACCTACGATCCACCCCCGGTACGGATCACCATAATGACCTTCATGGCAATCCCGAGTCCGGTGCCCGACGAAGTTCCCCCGAAACAGTATGAAGTTCCGCGCTTTCAAGCGACATGACAAAGAATGTGCCAACGCCGGACGCTCTTGGGGTGGCTGCCGGCCGGTCCTTACTTCGTATTCGAATATGTAGCGCGCGCTGAGCCTAAACGCCGCGACCGGGACAAGTACGGGTGGCCGCCAATTCGGGAGCACCCATATCTCCGGTTTCCGTCAACGGATGAGAGATGATGATCAAACCCACACGCGATATCGAGAAGAATTACCCGCTGGATCAGTTTGTCGAAAAACTTCGCAGGCTCGCCGATGCGATCGAAGCCGGCGAGCAATACGAAATTCAGGTCGTGGGCGAGCGAATCTATGTTCCGGCGCGCGCGATGTTCAGTATCGAGCACGAACGCAGCGACACCGAAGAGGAGATCGAATTTCGGATTCGATGGAGCCTCAAATAGCGCCGGTGGAACCAACTTTCGCGTTCCGCGTTTTATTGCGGTCGAGGCAACCAAGAGAGAAGGAGAGACACCATGAGAAAGACAATCATGGCTGCCGCGATTTCCCTCGCGGCCATAACGACGACCGTTCCGGCTCAGGCCGAGCCTTCCGGCGCTTTCACCGGCGCTGTGACGGGTGGCGTGGTCGGTGCAGTAGTTGGCGGTCCTGTCGGTCTGGCGATCGGCGCCGTTTCCGGCGCGTTCGTGGGCGACCGCGTGACCGGCCCGAATTGTTATGTTGACGATTTCGGCCGCACGCTTTGCCGCTAACGAAAAAAGCCCCGCTTCGGCGGGGCTTTTTTTATGCTTTTCAACAACCTCGAAGGCTGCGCTTTGCGCATCGGCGCGAATCTTCTAGCTGTGGTTTGCGTAAGAATTCGCGTGCGGGGTTGAGGATGTCGAAGCAGAAGCGCGTAAACGAGGCCGGGCGGTACTGGTTGCAGATCGACCGCCAGACCAAGGGCTCGTATGACGAACTCGAGGCTGCGCAGGCCGCCGGTGAAGCCCTGAAAAAGAAGTTTCCGAACATCCACGTCGCCCTGTACGACCGGCAGTCGGGCCTGCACTCGGTGCTGCGGCATATCTGAGTACGTCTTCCCCGTTTTCTGCCGGATTTTATCTTCCCCGGGGAACGAATCTGCGCCTTGCCGGTTAGCGCGCCGGCAATGGAGTATCCGAATGCGCGTTCTGCAATCCCAGTTCGAGATCGGCGGCGGTTTCATCCGGCATCTGCCGACCGGCGCCACGTTTCGCTTCTACGCGCATGAGCCCATTTTCGATACGGTGTCCTGGGCGACGCCGGAATCCGAGCCGCGCGTGAAGGGTTACCTGAAACAGGATGTGTGGCGCGAAGCACAGGATATTCTCGCGCGCTTGGGAAGGGCCTGAGCGCCGCCCTGTGGATTTGCATTGCGTCTGCGCCATCCTAGTCTCCGCTCCGCAACGGGGAGGAGCAGATCGTGGCGCGCGTCGACTATGCCGACATTCATGCCGAAGCGGTAAAGCCGCTCGCGGCGCGCATCGTCGCCGAACGCGGGCAGATGCTGCATATCTACCGCATGCTCCTGCACGCACCCGCGGTTGCAGAAGGCTGGCTCGCGCTGATGACGGCAATCCGGCAGCGCTGCACGCTCTCCGGCGATCTGCGCGAACTTGTCATCATGCGGATCGCGCAGTTGAATGGCGCGCGCTACGAAGCTGAGCAGCATCACGGCTATGCGTTGAAGGAAGGTGTTACGGAAGCGCAGCTTGCCGAACTGGAAGGCTGGCGGGAATCGAAACTCTTTTCACCGCTGCAGCGGACCGTGCTCGGCTATACCGAAGCGATGACCCGCGAGGTGAAAGTGCCCGACGAACTCTTCGCGCAGGTGAGCGAACATTTCGACAGGCAGGGCGTGATCGAGCTGACCGCGACGGTCGCGAGCTACAATATGGTCTCGCGTTTTCTGGTCGCGCTGCACATCGAGGGCTGCGACAAGGTTTGAGCGCAAGGCTCTCGTCAGGCACGTCGCAAGGCGTCATAGGCGAGGCCCGTGACCACGCTGTAGGTCAGTAGCATCGCGAGCGCAAAGAGCGACGGCCAGATGCCGAGGCCGGTATTCGTCGCGAACAGCCCGAGACCGATCAGCGGAAAGAACAGGAGCCCCATCGCGAGCCAGCCGGCGACGCCGAAGACGAAGCCCTTGATCGCGCCGTTCGTGCCGGGCAGGAGCGGATAGATCCGGCCGAACACGAGGCCGAGCAGGATCGCGCCGTTTGCGAAGGAAAGCGCCCAAGGCACCAGCGGGTGCACGTCGCCGCCGACGATCTGCGAAAGCGTGTGCTGCAATTCTCCGTAAGGGCTGAACGCGGGCAGGATGCCGCTTTGCGACTTGAACAGCATCAGCAGCGTATGCGCGGCGGTGCCGCAGAGGCCCGCCGCGATGGACCGCCAGAACCAGCCGGATTTCATGCTTGCCGCCCGTGAGTTGTCTCGCGGCGACAGCTTATAGGGGCGGGCGCCCGCGCAGCAAAGTAGTCAGGCGGCGAGCTTGATGAAGAGCAGCGTGAGGCAGGAAGTCGTGCCGAAGAAGATGAGCGCGACCAGCACGTCGTTCAGGGTGATCGGCGGTGCGGCTCTGGCGGCGGCCGGCGCGCGGGCTTTGGTGACTGCGGCTTCCATTCCTTGGAATTCTTTCAAGTGCTGAGATTCAAATGCGGCGCGTGCTTAGCTGCATGACCGGGCGCTGCCTAGTGCTCGCGCAAACATTGTAGCGATTGCAAAGAGCGCGCAGTGCCGAGGGAAAACTGAATGCGCGATATGTCTTTATGCGCTAGGTTTCACGCATGATCGGCTATCGCTTTCGTTTCGGATCGTTCGTGCTTTTCCTCGTTTCCGCCGCGCAGGCACAGACCGCGGAGCTTGCCTGCAAGGTGAAGTGGGAGCCTGTCTGTATCGACGCACGACTGATCAAGCAGCAGTGTCCGCCGGTGCTCGCCACGGAAACATCCTCCGGCGCTCTTCGCATCGATGGCCCGAGAGCGGCCACGAAGAATCTCGGCGTCGTCACCGATTATGCGCTCACGCGGAAAGGCGCGAACGAGATCGTGCTGGAAGGAGCCTGGACCGGCCCGGGACAATATATCCGCGGTCACGGTACGCTCGATACTGCCGCCGGGAAGCTCAGGCTCTATCTGACGCTCGGCAAGGATCGCAACGACCACGACACCATCCAGCGTGGTCTCGAAGGGGAGTGCCGCTGATCGCAGCCGCGCCGTCGCTGCTTCAGGCTGTGCGGGTTGCCTTTGCCGCTTCTTTCTGCGCGTCGAATTCGCGGCGGCGGCGCGCGAGTTCGTCGGGCGAGAGACGCTCGATGTTGTTGTAGTCGAGCTTCCAGGATGGGTCGTCGCTCCAGCGCAGCGGCGACTGCACGGTGGTCTGCGGGCCTTTCGCTTCCTCCAGCAGTTTCAGCGCGAGATCGAGCGTGAAGGCCTGCGAGGCGACGTCATGCGGCTTGCCCGCCGAATTGCCGAGCGGGAAGTCGCTGAACAGGAAGCGCGGCACGGCGGCGTGTTCGACGATGTCTTTCGCGCAGCCCATGATGACGGTGGCAATGCCGTTTTCTTCCAGATGCCGAGCTACCAGTGACACGGTCTGGTGGCAGACCGGGCAGTTCGGCACCAGCACGGCGGCATCGACTTCATCCGCTTTCACCCGCGCGAGAATTTCCGGCGCGTCGGTTTCCATGGTCACGCGATGGCTGCGGTTCGTCGGTGCGCCGAAGAAGCGGGCAGCCAGCGAGCCGATCCGGCCTTCATTTGCCGCGCGACGCAGCTGCGCCAGCGGAAACCAGGTATTCATGTCGGTGGCAGCGGTGTGCGTGCGGTCATAGGCAATGTGCGAGATGCGAAGGTCGTGGTCTTCGCGCGTGTCGCCGTCATAGACCGAGAAGAACTTGGCGCTGCCGTTATACGCCGCGCCGGGCCCCTGATCGCCCTTCGTGGGGTCAAAGCGCGCGGCCGTCGTGATGAGCGCCACGCGCGACTGTGCAAGCGGCTTTTCCAGCGGCTGGAACGGCGCGGAAGTATTGTGCGCCCAGCGATAGGGCGTGTCGTATCCGATCGCGAGGTAATACTCCCGCGTGCGCTGCATGTAGGGGATAGGGAGGTGGAAGTCTGCGGCGGTGCCCATCGGGCGAGATTAGCACACTAGTCTGGGGGACTAGGGGTCGTGGGGTTAGAGTCGCAAAAACGCTACCAACTTTTCTTCATGCCCGGCCTTGTGCCGGGCATCCATGCCTTCTTTGCTTCATCGCTGCTAAGACGTGTTTGGCCGGGCCACGCCGGGCCATGACCAAGTGGTTGAGCGGTAGAGCACTCCCTTCACACGGGAGGGGTCGTAGGTCGTTCAATGGTAGAACTGCAGACTCTGACTCCATCAATCTATGTGCATAGAGTCAATCGCATCTTATTGCTTCGGCTTCCATTCTCTTGAAAGCCTCTGGCCTTCATCCAGTTCAGTTTGGTGGCCTGCACCCGGTTTCGTTGACACCCGCCTAAGCTAATCCAGCCTTCTGG
>JAEZFA010000121.1 GCA_023417665.1 Pseudomonadota bacterium
AAATTCAGGAACGGCACCGCCACCGCTACGAGGTCAATACCGAATACCGCGCCCGTCTTGAAGACAAAGGCATGCGCTTCTCCGGCATGTCGCCCGACGGCGTGTTGCCCGAGATCATCGAATATCCGGATCACCCGTGGTTCGTCGGCGTGCAGTTTCATCCGGAATTGAAGTCGCGGCCGTTCGACCCGCATCCGCTGTTCTCTTCCTTCGTGGGGGCGGCGGTCGAGCGGAGCCGGCTCGTCTAGCCGTCATGTCGCGCGGCATCGACCACGTCATTCATCTGGTTCGCGATCTCGACGCGGCGGCGTCGCTTTACGAGAAGCTCGGCTTCCTCGTTGGCGGCCGCAACAAGCATCCGTTCGGCACGCATAACCGGATCGTGCAACTCGACGGCTCCTACATCGAAATTCTCGAAGTCGCGGAGCCCCAGAAAATTCAGGGCGCGGGCGGACCGACTTCCTTCGCGCATTTCCATCGCGACTTTCTCGCGAAGAATGGCGAAGGCCTGAGCGGGCTCGTGCTCGCCAGCGCTGATGCGAATGCCGACAAGGCGGCTTTCGACAAAGCGGGTTTCGGCGGCTTTCCGGTTTTCGATTTCGGGCGCATGGGCAGGCGGCCTGACGGCAGCGAGGCAGAACTTGCTTTCTCGCTCGCTTTCCTGCGCGAGCCGGAAACGGTGGATGCCATGACCTTCGTGTGCCAGCACAAGCGCCCGGAAAATTTCTGGTTCGGCGAATTGCAGACGCATCCGAACGGTGCCGCGCGCGTGACCGGCGCCTTTTTCACCGCGGACAGTCCGACCGATCATCAATATTTCCTGCAGGCATGGACCGGCATTCGCGATCCGCGCTCGACCTCGCTCGGGGTCACGGCGGAAACGCCGCGCGGCACGATCCAGATCACCGAGTCGCGGCCCTTCGAGGATGCCTTTGGCGCCGTGCCCAAGGCGGGCCCGGGACTTCGCTTCTCCGCCGTGACGTTCGGCGGCGACGCCGCGAAACTCCGCGCGGCGGTTTCGAAAAGCGGAATAGCCGCGCGGGAACGCCATGGCCGTCTGGTGATCCATGCGCACGGCGCAGCGCTTGGGTTCGATACCGGCAACGGCGGTTGACCGGACCGGCAGCCCGACGCAAGGTCCGGCCGCAATGAACAAGCCCATGGCCACTCCCGCGCCCAGCGCCGTCGTTTCCGCAGGAAACGCGCGGTTCGGCAACGATCTGCCGCTCGCGCTCATTGCCGGTCCCTGCCAGATGGAAAGCCGTGCGCACGCGCTCGAAGTGGCGGGCGCGCTGAAGGAAATCACGGCGCGGCTCGGCATCGGTCTTGTCTATAAGTCGTCGTTCGACAAGGCGAACCGCACGAGCGCGAAGTCCGCACGCGGCATGGGGATCGACGCGGCTCTGCCTGTGTTTGCGGAGGTTCGCGAAACGCTCGGGCTGCCAACGCTGACGGACGTGCACGAGATCGAGCAGTGCGCGCGGGCGGCGGAAGCCTGCGATGTGCTGCAGATTCCGGCGTTCCTGTGCCGTCAGACCGATCTGCTAATCGCTGCCGCCAAAACCGGACGCATCGTCAATGTGAAAAAGGGTCAGTTTCTCGCGCCGTGGGACATGAAGAATGTCGTCGAGAAGGTGACCGGCGCGGGCAATGCGAATGTGCTCGTTACCGAGCGCGGTGTTTCTTTCGGCTACAACACGCTCGTCTCCGACATGCGCGCACTGCCGGTGCTGCGCGAGACCGGCGCGCCGGTGATCTTCGATGCGACACACTCGGTGCAGCAGCCCGGCGGGCAGGGCACGTCTTCGGGCGGCGAGCGGAAATATGTCAGCGTGCTCGCGCGCGCGGCGGTGGCCGTCGGTGTCGCGGGCGTGTTCATCGAAACCCATCCCGATCCCGACCACGCGCCGTCGGACGGCCCGAACATGATCGCGCTGAAAGATCTCGAGGCGCTGCTTTCCGAACTGATGGCATTCGACAGGCTTGCGAAGGCGAAACGCTAGTCCGCGCGGTAAAGTGCCGAGAACAAAAACAAGAACATGAATCGTACAATCGCCGTCGTAGGTTTCATCGGCTTTTCAACGAGCTTGTTCGTCCGCGCGATTGATCCGGTCATACCGCAGATTTCGAGCGAGTTCGGCGTGCCGGCGGCCGACGTGGCGCTGCTGGCGACGGCCTTCGCGCTGCCCTTCGCGGTGATCCAGCCGCTGCTCGGGCCGGTCGGGGACTATTTCGGCAAGACGAAGCTGATGCTTGCCGGAATGGTGCTGCTCGTGATCGCGACGCTCGCGGGTGCCATGGCGCAGAACTTCACCTGGCTCCTGGTCGCGCGCGTGATTTCGGGAATGTCGGCGGGTGCGATTTTTCCGGCAGCACTCGCTTTCGTATCGGATTCCGTCTCGGTGGAACGCCGGCAGGTCGTGCTTGGACGGTTTGTCGCCGCCGCACTGACCGGCAACCTGACGGGAGCATGGGCGGGCGGCATTGTCGGCGATATCACCAACTGGCGCGGCGTGCTTTTCGCGACCACTGCCTGCGGACTGCTTGCG
>JAEZFA010000154.1 GCA_023417665.1 Pseudomonadota bacterium
CCGCAACGCCGACGGCAACCGGATAAGCGGTTTCCCTGCCGATGGCGGCCAGGATTTTTTCGAAAGCGTCGCTCATCCAGGCGGCGCTTACGGCGTTCATGAACGCTTCGCCCTGCGCCATCGTCTCGAGCTTGCGTTCTCTGGACGGCGCGAGTGCGGCCGCAAACTCGGCGATGCCATGCAACCGGCCGAACTCTTCCGCACGCGCCGCGCGATGGGCGCTCCCGAGCAGCACCGCATCCGACCACGGCCCGCCGCGGGCGACCAGCCCTGCAATCCAGCTCTGCGCGGTCGCGGCGTCCGTCACGTCGCCGGCTTCGTATGCCCATTCGATTCCGTGACTATAGGCGAATGACCCCACCGGAAAGGCCGGCGAAAGCCAGACCAGCAGCGGAAGCGCGTTCCCCGCCCCGGTGCCGGCTTTAGCGCTTGCCGGCATGGCCATGGTGATCGCCGTGACCACGGTGATGATCGTGGTCGTGATCGTGGCCGCACCCGCAATCGGGACCATGTTCGTGCGCAGGGTGATGATCGTGGTGGTGATGGTCGTGATGATGGTGCTCGTGATGATGAACATGCGCATGCGCGGTTTCCTCCGCGTAGGCGCCGCCCTCCGGATCGAAGGGCGCTTCGATGCGCGCCACCTTCGCTCCCAGCTTCACCATCAATTCTTCCAGCACATGGTCGAGGCCGATGCGGATGCGGTCGGCCAGAATCTGCGCCGGCACATGACGGTTGCCCAGATGCCAGGCGATGCGCGCAAGGTGGTGCGGGTCGTTCGCGGTGATTTCGACGATCGGCTCCGAGGCCGCGATCACGCGCACGACGCGGCCGTCATCAAGTTTCATACCGTCGCCGTCATGGAGCATCGCTGCGTCCTTCAGGTCGAGCAGGAACACGGTGTCCCGCGCGCCGCGCATGGCAATGCGGCGGCGATGACGGCCGTCATGCGGCAGTTCGATGGTGTCGGCTTCGCTTGCGCGATCCCACTGACCGCTCGGGAGAATTTCGGTGGCGCGGATCATGGCCCTACTCGCTTGTTCAGCGTCATGGCCGGGTTTGTCCCGGCCATCCACGCCTTAATAACTTAAACCGCTGAAAAGGCGTGGATGCCCGGCACGAGGCCGGGCATGACGAAATTAGAACAGAAAATAGCGCTGCGCCATCGGCAGCACCTTCGCCGGCTCGCAGACCAGCAACTCGCCGTCCGCCCTCACCTCGTAGGTTTCCGCGTCGATCTCGATCTCCGGGGTCGCATCGTTGTGGATCATGCTCTTTTTCGAGATGCCGCCGCGGGTGTTCTCGACCGCGACCAGTTCCTTCTCGACACCGAGCTTCTCGCGCAGGCCACTGTCGACCGCGGCCTGCGAGACGAACACCACCGAGGATGCCGTGCGCGACTTACCCATTGCGCCCCACATCGGGCGGTAATGCACCGGCTGCGGGGTCGGGATCGAAGCATTGGGGTCGCCCATCTGCGCGGCAACGATCGAGCCACCCTTCAGGATCATGTCGGGCTTGGTGCCGAAGAAGGCCGGCGACCAGATCACAAGGTCCGCGAGCTTGCCCTTCTCGACCGAGCCGATGTGCTTCGAAACACCATGCGCGATCGCAGGGTTGATCGTGTATTTCGCGATGTAGCGCTTGGCGCGGATATTGTCGTTGTCCCGCTCACCTTTCAGCCGCCCGCGCTGCTTCTTCATCTTGTCCGCGGTCTGCCAGGTACGCGTCGCAACTTCACCGATGCGGCCCATGGCCTGACTGTCCGACGACATCATGGAGAGCGCGCCGATGTCGTGGAGAATATCCTCGGCGGCAATCGTCTCACGGCGAATGCGGCTTTCGGCAAACGCCAGATCTTCCGCAATGCCGGGATCGAGATGATGGCAGACCATGAGCATGTCGAGATGCTCATCCAGCGTATTCACCGTGAAAGGCCGCGTCGGGTTGGTGGAGGACGGCAACACGTTCGGGAGGCCTGCAACCTTCATGATGTCCGGCGCGTGACCGCCGCCCGCACCTTCGGTGTGGAAGGCATGAATGGTGCGGCCCTTGAACGCCTTGATCGTGTCCTCGACGAAGCCGGATTCGTTCAGCGTGTCGGAGTGCAGCATGACCTGCACATCCATCTGATCGGCAACGGTGAGGCAACAATCAATCGCGGCCGGCGTCGTGCCCCAGTCTTCGTGCAGTTTCAGTGCACAGGCGCCGCCCAGCACCATCTCTTCCAGCGCGGCCGGAAGGGACGCATTGCCCTTGCCGGAGATGCCGATATTGATCGGCACCTCGTCCATTGCCTGGATCATGCGGCCGATGTGCCATGGACCCGGCGTGCAGGTCGTCGCCAGCGTTCCGTGTGCCGGGCCGGTGCCGCCGCCGAGCAAGGTCGTGACGCCGGACATCAGCGCGTCGTCGATCTGCTGCGGGCAGATGAAATGAATGTGGCTGTCGAAGCCGCCCGCGGTGACGATCTTGCCCTCGCCGGCGATCGCCTCGGTGCCGGGGCCGATGATGATGTCGACGCCGGGCTGAATGTCGGGATTTCCGGCCTTGCCGATCGCGACGATCCTGCCGTCCTTGATGCCGATGTCGGCTTTGACGACGCCCCAATGATCGAGGATCACGGCGTTGGTGATGACGGTATCGACCGCGCCTTGCGCGCGCGTCACCTTGCTTTGGCCCATGCCGTCGCGGATCACCTTGCCGCCTCCGAACTTCACCTCCTCGCCGTAGGTCGTGAAGTCCTGCTCGATCTCGACAACGAGATCGGTATCTGCGAGCCGCACCTTATCCCCGGTCGTCGGTCCGAACATGTCCGCATAAGCGGCGCGGGATAATCTGCTCATGGTGCGGCTCTCATGGTCAGCTTTCGCTGGTTTGCGGTTGCAGCTTCATATGCTTGCGCAACACGACGCGGCCGTCGTCCTGCAAGGTGAAATCGATTTCGTCGCCCGCATCGAGATTCCACAGGCGGCGCAGAACGACCGGCAGCGTGACCTGCCCCTTGGAGGTGAGGGTCGCGCGGGCGCGGTAGCTGAGTTTGTGCGGCATGGTTCGGCTCCATTGCTTTCGTAAGGAGAAAGTAAGGAGCCTCGCCGCTTATGGTTAATGAGCGGTTAATCACAGCTTGCCCATCACGTCCTGCCGGAAGCCGTAGACCTCGCGCTTGCCGGCCATCGCGACCAGCGTGACTTCGCGGCTCTGCCCCGGCTCGAAACGAACGGCGGTGCCGGCGGGAATCGCGAGACGCATGCCCCTCGCGCGGTCGCGATCGAACTTGAGCGCCGGGTTGGTTTCGAAGAAATGGTAATGCGAGCCCACTTGGATCGGGCGGTCGCCGGTATTCGCGACCTTGAGCTTGAGCGTCGTGCGCCCGGCGTTCAGCTCGATCTCGCCCTTTGCGGTGATGATCTCGCCCGGAACGGGCTTCGGCTTCGTCTTTCCGGCCGTCTTCTTTGCTGCTGCTGCGCGGATCGGGTTGTGGACCGTGACAAGCTTGGTGCCGTCGGGAAAGGTCGCCTCGACCTGCACGTCGTGGATCATCTCGGCGACACCATCCATGACCTGGCTGGCCTTCAGCACCTTGGCGCCGTCGCGCATCAGTTGCGCAACCGTCTTGCCGTCGCGGGCTCCCTCCACCACGAAATCGGTGATCAGCGCGATCGCTTCCGGGTGATTGAGCTTCACTCCCCGCTTCAGGCGCTTGCGCGCGACCTCCGCCGCCATGGCGACGAGAAGCTTGTCTTTTTCCCTCGGCGTAAGATTCATGTTTTCCCCGGATCAGAGCGAATAGGCGCGCGGCGGCGGCGTTCCCGCCGCTTCGAGCGCAGAAAGAATGGTGGCACGCAGCGAGATCGAATCCGCCGCCAGAATACGCACGACCAGCATGCCGTCGAAAGCGCTGGCGCCGGCTTCAACGTCCATCTGGTCCAGCGCACTGCGCACCGCATCGAGCTTGCTTTCCGCCTCGCGCGAAACGCAAACGAGTGTCGCCATGGCGATCCGGCCGTTCATCGCGGCGCGGCAATGCAAGGCGGCCTCGATGTCGCCGTCGAGCGTCAACGCATCCGCGAAGAGCAGTTTGCCGTCGCGGCTGATCCGCCAGCGATCGCGCAGGAAGCCCCGCGTCACTTTCTCGCCCATGGCATCGCGCCCGAACACCACCGCCTCGCAGATGGCAAGCGAACCGGCGGACGAGACCTCGGCCTCGATCTCGCGCTCGACCCGCGCACGGTCGAACAGAATGGTTTCCTGCGGCAGCCAGAACAATTCCGCACCCGCGCGCGCCTGCAGCGAAACCGAAATGCGTGCGGTAAGGCCGTTCGAGCGATAGATTTTCTCCGCGGCCTGGCTCGTGATGCCGAGCGCGGCATCCTCGAGCGCTTCGACGCGGAATTCCAGCTTGTCGCCGCCGACGATCCCGCCCGCGGTATTGATCAGGATTGCTTCCAGCCGTTCGCCGCGCAGTCGCGGAAAGCGCACGCGAAGCGGACCGCTCTCGGCAATATCCTCGGCCGAAGTGCCTGAATCCGTATGCACCGCGACGAGCTTCAGCGCGCCGCTTGCGCGGATGGAGGCCGGTAGCGTTGCGGGGGCCGCTACCTCAGAGGGAGAGACGTTGACGGACATCGGTCGACTGCATCATCGCGCGATCGCCGGAAAGGATGAACTGGCCGCGCTCCATGACCGCAAAAGTGTCCGCAAGTTCGGCTGCAAAGTCAAAATATTGCTCGACCAGCAGGATCGCGATGTCGCCGCGGTCGCGCAGATATTTGATGGCGTTGCCGATGTCCTTGATGATCGAGGGCTGGATGCCTTCCGTCGGTTCGTCGAACACGATCAGCTTCGGGCGCATGACCAGCGCTCGGC
>JAEZFA010000212.1 GCA_023417665.1 Pseudomonadota bacterium
GCCGAGCGCCTCGTTCCAGGCCGGCAACTGCACCGCGCGGGCCCGCGCATTCTTGGAAAGCGTGACCGCGAGCATCTCCAGCAGAATGCGATAGACGTTGTTCTCCGGCTGCGGCTCGGTGAGGCCGAGCGAATTCACCTGCACGCCGTAGCGGAAGCGGCGATGCTTCTCGTTGGTGACGCCGTAGCGGTCGCGCGTGATCTCGTTCCAGAGTTCGGTGAAGGCGCGCATCTTGCACATTTCGGTAATGAACCGCATGCCCGCGTTCACGAAGAAGGAAATGCGGCCGACCACTTCGCCGAAATCTTCTTCCTTGATGCCGCCCGAGGCTTTCACCCCGTCGAGCACGGCGATCGCGGTCGCCAGCGCATAGGCAAGCTCCTGCACCGGCGTCGCGCCCGCTTCCTGCAGATGATAGGAGCAGACATTCATCGGGTTCCACTTCGGAACCTCGCGCGTCGTATAAAGGATGGTGTCCTTGATCAGCCGCATCGAAGGTTGCGGCGGGAAAACATAGGTGCCGCGCGAAAGATATTCCTTGATGATGTCGTTCTGCGTGGTGCCGGCAAGCGAAGTCTTGGGCGCGCCGGTTTCCTCGGCGAGCGCCACATAAAGCGACAGCAACCAGGCCGCGGTCGCATTGATCGTCATCGAGGTATTCATCGACGCGAGCGGAATGCCGTCGAACAGCGTGCGCATGTCGCCGAGATGGCTGACCGGCACGCCGACCTTGCCGACCTCGCCGCGGGCCAGCACATGATCGGAATCGTAGCCGGTCTGGGTCGGCAGATCGAAAGCCACCGAAAGGCCGGTCTGCCCCTTGGCCAGATTGGAGCGGTAGAGCTTGTTGGATTCAGCCGCGGTCGAATGACCGGCGTAGGTCCGGATCAGCCACGGCGCCTCTTTCGGCTTGCCGCTACGCGAACCGCTGCTCTTTTTTTCATCCATTTGCCGTGCCCCTGCGGCCGCAATCCTTGAAAACCCCGGACGCGCGCCTTTCCTGCAATGCAGCATATTCCCTAGCACGGCCTGCGATCACGCAAAATCGACCGGCCGTGAGGCCTTGCTGCACTAGACCGCAACGCTGCGGCGCGGCACTGTACCCCCGTAAAAAACATGCGGGTCCATGCCCCGGCTCGAACCGGAGGCGACCCACCAGAGCGGAGAGCAGATTATGTGGTTCAGAGGGGCACTCTTGGCCTTTGGCGTTGCGCTGGCCTTTATTTCGCCGACCAAGGCGGTTCAGGCGCAGGAAATCACGTTCGAGATCACCAATGATTTTCGTCGCGACATTCAGGTTGAATTCTATTCGCAGAACCGCCGCCATGCCTGGCCGGGCGGCAACCGCGCCTACAATCTCAACCGCGGCGACACCCAGTCCTATCGCCTTGCCTGCCGGCGCGGCGAGAAGGTCTGCTACGGCGGCTGGGTAAAGGGCGACGCGCGCACCTATTGGGGCGTCGGCCTGAACGGCAAATACTCTTGCGATTCCTGCTGCCAGATTTGCGGCGAAGGCAACCTGCGCAAGACGCTGCACTGATCTTCCGGCCAGACCGGACACCAAAAGCCGGCGGGGCAACCTGCCGGCTTTTTTCATTTTCGGTGATGAAATTTGATCGGCTTTTGGTTCGGCCCCGTACTCGACGCCGCATCGCGAAGGAATAGTCTCGCGCTCGCCGCATGGTGCGGCATGGAAAGTGGAGAGTGCGATGGGGGTTAAACGGACTTTGCTGGCGCTAGGGGTGGCGCTGCTCATGCCGGTCGCGACGTTCGCGGCGGCCGAAGACATCACCTTCAAGATCAACAACGAACACGACAAGGATATCCAGATCGAGTTCTATTCGCAGAACCGCAACCACGCCTGGCCGGGCGGCAATCAGGCTTACAACCTCGGTTCGGGCGACTCGAATTCCTACAAGCTCGCCTGCCGCTCCGGCGAGAAGATCTGCTACGGCGCCTGGGTGAAGGGCAACGCCAACACCTATTGGGGCGTCGGCCTCAACGGCAAATACTCGTGTGATTCCTGCTGCCAGGTTTGCGGCGACGGCAATCTGGAAAAGACCCTCGAGTGACGAAGGCAAACTGAAACAAACTGCGAAAAGAAAAAGCCGGCGAGCAAAACTCGCCGGCTTTTCTGTTTAGGCTGTGCGTCAGGCGCGCTTCACCAGCCCGATGATGAACAGGAGAATGACCGCGCCGATGGTCGCCGCGATGATTGCGCCGAGAATGCCCGCCGGCAGACCCACGCCAAGCCGCGGAAACAGCCAGCTCGCAATCGCGGCACCCACGATGCCGACGATGATGTTGCCGACCAGCCCGAAGCCGAAGCCTTTCATGATGACGCCGGCCAGCCAGCCCGCGACGGCACCGACAATCAAAAGAACGATGATACTTTCAAACGGCATAGCCCCTGTCCTCCTTGTGAGCGGTAGACCGCTGCAAATGGATTGCAGGCGCGCATGACGCCCCCACGAATCCTACCTTAGACGAAAGGATAATAGGCCGGTTTTCAGCCGCAGCGCGAGGGGGACGAACGGTAGTGGAAAACCGCGCCCTGGCTTCAGCGTACCGCCAGGCGGCGCAGCACCAGTCCGGCCATGATCGCCGAAGCGAACAATCCCACCGGCAGCTTCACGAAGGGGAAGCTCGCGATCAGCAGCATGGCGACGACAAGTCCCGCGATCTCGTGGCGCAGAAATCCGTGCCGCATCCCGAGCCCGATCAGGAACGCCATCGTTATCGTGATCGTCACCATGTCGTAGAGATAGATGTAAGGCGTCGCGAGCAGCACGCCGATGGCGAGTGCGGCAGCTTTCAGCGCGAAGTCGATCTCCGGCTTCTTCCAGACATTCCAGATGCCGAATGCGATCGCGGAAGAAAGTGCTCCTTGCGCGATCCACGCGGCCCATTCCGGCGCGCCGAGTGTCCGCAGGAGCGCGAACACACTTTGCATTTTCTCGATTTCGGCCTGCCCTTCGGAAAGGAACGTCTGCGACGTTACGGGAAGCCAGCGCGCAAACGCGAGCCACGGCTCCACGCCATAGGCAAGCAGCGAGGCGAGCACGAGCAGCAGCGCCGTGACCGCCGCCGCGAAGAACGCCCGCCAGTGACCGGCCGCGATCAGCGCAATCGGAAACAGGATTCCGAAGTGCGGTTTATAGGTGAGGATGCCGAGACAGATGCCGGCAAACACCGGGCGCTTCTCGAGCAGCACGAGCGCAAATCCGATCAGCGCCGCAGTGAGAAAGCCGTTCTGCCCGACCAGCACGTTGGCGACCAGCGCAGGCGCGCCCGCCGCGAGCAGATAGCCGGCATTGTTGCCGGCACTCGCCCGGACCGCAGCGAGGAACGGCGCGAAGGTGACGAGCGACCAGCCGGCATGCGCGATCGCAAAAGGCAGGGTCGCAAGTGCTGCGGCAACGAAGAGATAGAACGGCGGATAGTGCCAGCCGTAATAGCCTTTGAAGTCGTAGCCCAGCACCGCGATTTCCATGTCCCGGTGCAGCGGCCAGTCGTAGGCGCTGACCGGCTGGTCCTGCAGCACGAACTTTCCGGCCGCATAGACATTCAGGAAATCGGTGGACGTAAGCCGCCCGTCCGGGTCCCAGAGATAGCTTCCGGTAAAAAGTGCGGTGACGAGCCAGACTGCGTTGGCGACGCAGAATGCGAAGCACAAGAGTTCGAGAGGCTTCGGCAACGCCGCCGGCCCCGTTGACGTTGCGTCCTTGCGGGTCATCGGCCGAAGCTATCTTCGCCCAATTGCGGAAGGCTTAAAGCCCGGGCGTGCCGTTGCGCTGCAACATGCTTTGGGC
>JAEZFA010000228.1 GCA_023417665.1 Pseudomonadota bacterium
GCCCAGTAGGGCGCCCCGTTCAGCATCGAAGCCCGATCTTCCCGGATTAGAACACAATCGCATCATCATCGGCGATTGCATCGAGGAGCTCCGGAAGCTGCCGGAAGCCTCCGTCGATCTCGTCTTCGCCGATCCGCCTTACAACCTGCAGCTTCGCGGCGAGCTCGCACGTCCCGACCAGTCGAAGGTCGATGCCGTCGACGACGCCTGGGACCAGTTTTCGAGCTTCGAAGCCTATGACAAATTCACGCGCGAGTGGCTGAAGGCCGCGCGCCGCGCGATGAAGCCGAATGCCACGCTCTGGGTGATCGGCTCCTATCACAACATTTTCCGCGTCGGCACCGCGCTGCAGGACATCGGCTTCTGGATCCTGAACGATGTCGTGTGGCGCAAGGTGAACCCGATGCCGAACTTCCGCGGCCGACGCTTCACCAATGCGCATGAGACATTGATCTGGGCCGCGCGGGACGAGAAGTCGCGCAAGTATGTTTTCAATTACGAGGCGCTGAAAGCCGGAAACGAGGACGTGCAGGTCCGCTCCGACTGGACGCTGCCGCTTTGCACCGGCTCCGAACGGTTGAAGACGAAGAGCGGCGACAAGGTGCATCCGACCCAGAAGCCGGAATCGCTGCTCGCCCGCGTCCTGCTGTCCTCGACCAAGCCGGGCGACGTGGTGCTCGATCCCTTCTTCGGCTCCGGCACCACCGGCGCCGTTGCGAAGAAGCTGTCCCGCCGCTTCATCGGCATCGAGCGTGACACGAGCTATGCCAGTGCCGCGGAAGCGCGGATCGCCGAGGTCGTGCCCTACCCGGAAGCGACGCTCGTGCCTTTCATGACTGCGCGCGAAGCACCGCGGGTCGCTTTCGCAAGCATTGTCGAACGTGGCCTGCTCGATGCCGGCTCGGTTCTGACCGACGCCAAGGGCAAGGTCCGCGCGACCGTGCGGCCGGACGGCTCGATCCAGCTCGGCAGCCAGGTGGGTTCGATTCACAAGATCGGCGCGCTCGCGCAGAATCTAGAAGCCTGCAACGGCTGGACCTATTGGCACTTCGCGGACGGCAAGGCGCAAAAGCCGATCGACGCACTGCGCTCGATCATCCGCGGCGAGTTGCAGGCGGCGGAATAGCCGGCGCTAGGAAGCCGGCTGCTCTTTCGGCTTGGCTTCGCTTTCGTCCGCCGGTTTCGGATCCGGATCGCCCAAACCTTCAGCCTTCGGGTCGACCGGGCGCTCGCGCTCGACGAAATTCCGTTCCGTCGCATCGGTCACCGGCCCCGGCGTCACCGAAGTGCGGTTCGAATATTCCAGCATGCCTTGCGCGATTTCACGCTCGCCCATCACCGTGTAATTGGCCCCGAGGCGATTGAGATTGGACTGCTCGGCGTCCGAATGCGCGCGGGCGATGATCTCGAGTTCGGGGTTCGCCTTGCGCGCCTGCTCCACGATCTGCCCGGCTTCGAACGATTCCGGGATCGCGACGAACAATGTTCTGGCTTCCGGCAGGTTTGCCGCCGCCAGCAGTTCCGAGGAAGCGGCGTTGCCGAAGATGACTTCGATGCCGCGGGAGCGAAGCTGCTTCGCAACCTCGGGCCGGTCCTCGAGGACGAGATAGGGAACGCCACCCTGCCGCAGGCCGTCGCCGATATGCGAACCGACGCGGCCATAGCCAACCACGACCGCGTGATTTTTCAGCGTGGTCGGCTCCAGTACAGCAGCCGGTTCTTCCGGCACCGGCGCGGGGCTCGCGATCGGCTCATCGCCCTTGCCTTTGCGCGCTTCCAGCCGCGGCTTGAGCCAGTCGATCGCCTGGAACACGAAAGGGTTGGCCATGATCGAGATGATCGCGCCCGCAAGAATGAGATCGAGGCCGGTCTGCGGCATCAGCTTCAAGGCGACGCCGAGGCCGGCGAGGATGAAGGAGAACTCGCCGATCTGCGCGAGCGAAGCGGAAATGATCAGCGCGGTCGAGGTCGGATACTTGAACGCCTTTACGATCAGAAACGCCGCGACCGATTTACCGACGATGATGATGAAGATGGTGCCGGCGAGCAGCCAGGGATGCTCGACGATGATCGCCGGGTTGAACAGCATGCCGACCGAAACGAAGAACAGCACCGCGAACGCGTCGCGCAGCGGCAGCGTTTCCTCGGCGGCGCGCTGCGAGAGCGGCGACTCGCTCATCACCATGCCGGCGAAGAACGCGCCAAGCGCGAAAGAAGCCCCGAACCAGGTCGATGCCGCATAGGCGATGCCGATTGCGATCGCCAGCACCGCAAGCCGGAATAACTCGCGCGAGCCGGTATGCGCGACCCAGTGCAGCGCCCAGGGAATTACCCGCTGGCCGATGACCAGCATCACCACCACGAAAGCCGCGACCTTGCCGAGCGTGATCGCAATCGGCTCCCACATCGCGGGATTGGAAGCGGCTTCGGTCGCCATCATGACGCCCGCGAGCGCCGGCAGCAGCACCAGCGCCAGCACCATCGCGAGGTCTTCGACGATCAGCCAGCCGACCGCGATGCGGCCGCGCTCGGTTTCGACCAGACGCCGCTCCTGCAAAGCGCGAAGCAGCACGACCGTCGAGGCAACCGAAAGCGCAAGACCGAAGACGAAGCCGGCGACCCAGCCCCAGCCGAGGAAATAGACCATGCCCATGCCCATCAGCGTCGCGGCGCCGATCTGGACGATCGCGCCGGGAATGGCGATGGCGCGGACCGAAAGCAGGTCCTTCAGCGAGAAATGAAGGCCGACGCCGAACATCAGCAGGATCACGCCAAGCTCGGCCAGTTCGTTGGCAAGCGCCTGATCGGCCACGAAGCCCGGCGTGTAGGGCCCGGCAATTACGCCCGCGAGCAGGTAGCCGACGATCGGAGAAATTTTCAGGCGTTGGGCGAGCGAACCGAGGACGAACGCGAAAACGAGGCCTGCGACAATCGTGGCAATCAGCGGCGTATAATGCGGCATTCTTCCTCAGGCAGATGTAAGAGAGCCCCCCACATCAATTAGAGGATGCGCCGCGCGGGATGCAAACAAAAAGGGCGTGAAAAGCCGGTCAGCGTTACGAAATTCTAGACGGCAAGTCCGTATGAATTTCGCGAGGGCGGCGCGACCACCGGCGCCTTCCTGCCATCGGGCCCGGGAAGCTCGTCGGTCCATACCGTAAACTTACGCAGGATATTGGCTCCGAAGGTCGTCGAAATCGCGACATCGGCGGCATCGCGGCCGCGGCCGATGAGGATGCGCGCGATCCGCGGCATATTGTGACGCGCGTCGAAGGAGTACCAGCGGCCGCCCAGATAGACCTCGAACCAGGCCGAGAAATCC
>JAEZFA010000286.1 GCA_023417665.1 Pseudomonadota bacterium
CAAGAAACTCTTGATAATATGCGTGTCGCTTCATCCGATCCGGATCGATGTAGTCGAGATCCGTGCCGACCCCGAAACGCTCCATCTGGGGAACGGCGCGATAGCGCTCGTCGCGCTTGACCCAGCCCTCATTGAAGTACTTTTCAATAGTTTCGCCGAGCGATGCAGTATAGGGAACGTGCGGACTGCGTCCGCGAATTGGAAATAGCGCACAACCGAAACTGCCGGTTTCCTGCGCAACAACTTCCATCACATCGGACCAATGCGCGGGCTCGACAGCCGCGCCGGCAAACGCCGTATCAATGCGATCAAGATTCCATGAACCGGGGCGCATAAAAAAGCCGAACAAAAAACGATAGAAAAAGAGCAATATAAAAAAGCAGACAATCGTAGCCGCATCGTCTCGGGCAGAACAGCGCTAACATCACGGAGAAAGCGGCAGGAACACGCCTATTGCGGTTCCCACTTTCCCGCAGCGTCCCGGCAGATCATGCCCTGAAAGGTCGGATTGGAACCGCCATCGTCCTTGTGATGCACGATATGGATGAAGCGGCGGCAGATACGATTGCCCCTTTCCTGCGGCAGCGAGGCACCGGAGATAATGGTGCCATAGGCACCATTCGGTCCCTTCCAGTGATAGCCGGGAACTCCCCAGGTCTGCGAAAGCACCGCCTGTTCGGCGTCATAAGCGGCGATGCGGTCCTCAAAGCTCAGCAACGCCGTTTCCTGCCGGGCGACAAGACCGGGAACCGGCAGACTCCGCGCAAATGCGGGCGGACAGGCGACCACTATCGAGCCTGCGAGTAAGAGCGCCGCTATTACTTTTCGACCGACCACTTGCCTTCCCAATCCCGGCAGACCGTTGCTTCGAAGGTCGGATTCACGCCGCCGTCCTTCGGATGTCGCACCACATGAACGAGGTTTCGGCAGCGACCCATACCGTAGAAATCGGGATACTGCCCGCTGACGATGATCACCCCTGAAGCGCCGTCGGGCCCCTGCCAGTGGAAATCCCGAACTGCCGCATCCCGGTCGAGCGCTTCGGCTTCTGCCTTCGCAGCCGCATTGCGGTCGGCGGCAGAAAGCGCCGCCGTTTCTTTCCACGCGAGAAGCTCGTGGGCGTCGGCAATTCCGACGGCGCTCAGAAGAGACAGCGTGAACAGCAGGAATCGCGAAACGGCACCCATCACCCGTTTCCTTACACCCGATTGCGGAAGCAAAAAGAGCCGCTCTTTCGAGCGGCTCAGGAGGTGATGAAAACGATGGTTGGCAATTCGGCTGTTGGCATCCAATCAACAAGAACAACAGGCCGGACTACGCCAACACCCAAAGAACTATTCCAAGTTGCCGGACCGCGCGTCCCCCGAATGCGGTACACGCGCACCTTTCCGCACAGCAGCATTGAGCTGCCTGGCCCCGGATGCCGGGCTTCGCGCCTAGGGAACGGCCTTGCCCGCAAGCAGGGCCACGAGTTCTGCCTGACGGCTCATGCCGGTTTTTGCGAGCACGGAGGCGAGCTGGGTACGAACCGTTTCCCGCGAGACGCCATTCGTAAACGCGATGGCCTCGATGGTGTTGCCTTGCGCCACCGAGCGCGCGACGCGCGCTTCCGCCGGCGTCAGGTCGAACAGGCCTTGCAGCACCTCCGCCGAAGGCACGGTGGCACGGTCGATGGGGGTGGCGATGACCAACGCCAGACCGCGCATGAAGATGTCGTTGGCCGCGCCGACTACCGGCACGACATGAAAGATGAACGGCGGCCGGTCCTCCCTCGCTGGCACCGGGATCGACCGCGATTGGCCGGTCGCGGCATATCCGCCGAAGCGCGACAACGCATCGACAAGCAGCGCATCCGCTCTCGGCTCCAGCAGCAGCAAACGCTCTTTGCGGTCCTGCGCGACGTCCGGCATCAAACCCTGAAAACGTTCGTTTGCGACATGCAACCGGCCACCCGCTTTAAGCACCGCCGCCGGAATACCCACGCTGTTCAAGGCTTCCGTCATGCCGCGCGCACGCGCCAGCCCGAGTTGCGCCGAAAGCACCGAGGCGCGTCCGAGATGCGGGCGCAGCCTGTTCAGCGATTCAATGGCGACATCATCGAAACTGCCACGATTGCGCGTTCGCTCGAACCCGACGCTTACCTTCTCACCGGTCGGAAGGTCGAAGGCCGCAGCCGCGTGCCAGCCTAAACCGCGCGGATAGAGAAACTCGGTGTAAACGGGATGGTCGAACACCGCAGGGTCATTGAAGTCGTGATCGGTGTAGAAACCGACATGATCGAGCGCCGCGGCCTTGAAAAAACGGATCGGTTCGATCGGCGGATTCAACCCCTCGAACTCTTCGAAAAGCTTCGTCGCACCTTCGGTGCCGATCCAGCGAACATTGCCGTTCGCCCCGGAAATGAAAATGCTGCCGAGCACGGCATCGACCTCGTGCGCGATGCGCTCGAGCAGGCGCGGCCATAGCTCCGGCACAAGCGCCGCCTCGTAAATCGTATCGGTGAGATTCTGCTCACGCATGCGCGGAGGTTCCTCGCCCGCGAACACAAACGCCCAAGGCAAAGCTTGCTACCGCCGCGCACAGCCATCCTGCCGAAATCTCACGGCAGGCACACCCGCAGGATTTGAAATCGCCACCCATCCTCAACCCCTGCCTGAAGCGTTTCCAAAAACCGCAACCCAACGCAAGAGATAGTTGGGTCTCAGACATAAAAACCCGCCGCGCCATTTGACGCTTACGCAAGCGGCAGCCTCAACCGTTCCAGGAAAAGCAGGTTATGTCCGCGGGAAACGCCCCAGGTAACTCAGCGGTCCCGGCATTTTGAAGGATTATTGGGAGATGGCCGGACCGTTCAGCAGGCTCGCGAGTTCCGCCTGACGGCTGAGCCCGGTCTTGCCCATGACCGCGGCCAGTTGGGTACGCACTGTTTCGCGCGATACGCCGTTGGCAAGCGCGATCATTTCGATCGACTTACCCTCGGCAATGCCGCGCGCGACCCGCGCTTCCGCGGGCGTGAGATCGAACAAGCCCTGCAGGACTTCGGCCGTAGGGACGATCTTCCGATCGACCGGTGTCACCACCAGCAACGCCATGCCATGCGAGAAAATATCGCCTGCCTGCCCCCTGACCGGCACCACATGCGCGATCATCGCAACGCGATCCTCGGTGGCGGGAATCGGAATGGACCGCGACTGTCCGCCCGCGCCCTCGACGGCAAGCCGCCGCAAGGTTTCATCCAGCAACGCATCGGCGCCCTTGTTCACGAACACAAGCCGCCCGCGCATGTCTCGCGCGACAGCAGGGATCAGGGATTCGAACGACGGGTTCGCCGCGTATAATTGCCCGCCGTCACGCAATACCGCAGCGGGCAGACCAAAAATCTCCATCGCCGCCGCCATTCCCTGCGCGCGCTTCAACGCGAGACGCGAGGAGCAAAGCGCCGCCCGCGCGAGGTGCGGACGCAGCGCATCCAGTTCAAGCAGTTCCGTATCCTCGAACGGGCCTTTGCGGAACGCTCGCTCGAGGCTGAAAATCAGCGTGTCGCCGCTCGGCACGTTGATCAAGGTGCCCGCAGCCCAGCCGAGGTCGCGGCTTGGATAGAACTCCTTATAGACCCGATCATTCTCGATCTCTTCGGGCGTGAACACGTCCAGATCGTTGATGAAACCGGCATAGTTCAGCTTGGCGATGCGGTGCGGCTTCTGATTGATTTCGGCCCAGCCATCCCGGATGAACTCGTCAAGCATCGGCCGCAGCGCCGGCGATGCGATCCAGCTATGAGAACCTGATGCGCCGAACGCGAACAGCACGCTTCCCGTACAGTCGTACCGCTCTGTCAGGTATTGCAAAACATTCGGCCATGTTTCGCTGATCACGCCGGCTTCATAAATCTCATCGACGAACTGGGAATGGTTCTCAAGCATTACGGAAAATTCCTAAAAATATCCGCGCAACGTCCCAGATAAACGCCCCCCTCGCAAGCAGCGGCCATGCTGGAAAAGCTCTGCGCGCTCTCAGATTCCCTTTCCACTGAGCAGCGCGACAAGTTCAGCCTGCCGGTTCAGCCCCGTTTTTCCGAGCACAGAGGAGAGTTGCGTACGCACCGTTTCACGCGAGACGCCGTTGGCAAGCGCAATCGCCTCTACGGTTTGCGCCTCGGCAATGCCCCGCGCCACGCGCGCTTCCGCAGGAGTCAGATCGAACAGTCCCTGCAGCACTTCAGCCGTCGGGACAATTTTTCGATCGACCGGCGTCACGACCAGCAGCGCCATGCCGTACGAGAAAATATCGCCCGCCTGCCCCCTGACCGGCACCACATGCGCGACCATCGCGACGCGATTCTCGCTTGCCGGAATCGGAATCGATCGCGACTGGCCGCTCGCGTCTTCGACCGCAAGCCGCTTCAGCGTGTCGTCCAGCAGCGCATCCGCACCGTCATTCGTGAAGACAAGCCGCCGGCGCAAATCGCTGGCGACTGCCGGGATCAGCGCCTGAAATGATGCGTTCGCGGCGTAAAGCCGTCCGCCATCGCGAAGCACCGCAGCGGGCAAGCCGATCACTTCCAGTGCTGCCGTCATTCCCTGCGCCCGCTGCAACGCAAGACGTGACGAGCAAAGCGCGGCGCGGGCAAGATGCGGACGCAGCGCGTCGAGTTCCTGCAACTCGTGGCGCTGGAAGGATCCTTTGCGATACGCGCGCTCGAAGCTGAATACCAGCGTGTCGCCGCTCGGCACCGGCACCATGGTGCCTGCAGCCCATCCCAGGCCGCGCTTGATATAGAATTCCTGATAAACGCGATCGTTCTCGATTTCCTCCGGCGTGAACGTATCGAAATCCTGGACGAAACCGGCGTAGTTCATCGCCGCCAGCCGTGCCGGCCGCTGGTTCAACTCGGCCCAGCCGTCACGGACAAACTCCTCGAAAGTCGATTGAATATCCGGGGACGCGATCCATCTTTGCGTGCCGTTCGCGCCGAACGCGAACAGCAGCCCTCCCGCACCGTCATAGCGGTTCGACAAACTATGCAGGACGGAAGTCCAGGTTTCCTGAATAGCGCCCGCCTCATAGATGCGGTTGATGATGCCGAGATTGTCAGCCATTGGACTGATCCGGAATTCCCTTGCCGCTGAGCAGCGCGACAAGCTCGGCCTGCCGGTTCAGCCCGGTTTTTCCAAGCACTGAGGCAAGTTGCGTGCGAACCGTTTCGCGCGAAACGCCGTTGGCGAGAGCAATCGCTTCTACCGTTTGCGCCTCGGCAATGCCGCGCGCGACCCGCGCCTCAGCAGGGGTCAGATCGAACAGGCCTTGCAGCACCTCGGCGGTCGGCACGCTGCGGCGATCGACCGGGGTAACCAACAGTAGCGCGAGCCCTTGCGAAAAGATGTCGTGCGCAGCCCCGCGCACTGGAACGACGTGAAAAATCAGTGGAGGCCGGCCGTCGCGCGCGGCGACTGGAATTGACCGGGACTGGCCCGACGCGCCTCTGGTCCTAAGCCGCGCAAGCGCGTCCGACAGAAGAATATCCGCGGCTTTATCCAAAAGCTGCACGCGCGCGTGCCAATCCAGAATGACGTCGGGAATCAGTTCGTCGAGAAGTTTGTTGGTCGCGTAGATTGCACCGTTCCCTTTCAACACCGCTCCAGGAATGCCTACTGTCTCAAGCGCCTGCGCCATGCCTCTTGCTCGCTCGAGACCGAGCCTTGCCGAAAGCACCGCGGCCCTACCGAAATGCGGACGGATCGCATCGAATTGCGCAACCGTTCGCGGTTCGTAACTGCCGCGCTTCTTGGTGCGCTCAAAGCTGATGCTGACGAAGTCCCCACTCGGCAGCGGAAAATGCGTGCAGGCTACCCATCCGTAACCGCGCGGATACATGAAGTCTTGATAAAATGGATCGCGCGCGATCTCCTCTTCGGTAAAGAAATCACGATCGGTCATGAAGCCTGCGCGATTCAACGCAAGCGATCGATCCATCCGCGAATTCAACTTCGGCTGATTGAGCGCGACGTAATCGGAAACCAGCCGCTCGGACTCCGGCGTTCCTACGAATTTATGCACGCCATCGCGATAGATGAAAATGGTTCCGAACGCGGATTCGCTGCTCTTCGAAACCCTCTCGAGTATACGCGGCCAGTAATCGGGAACGGCCGCGGCCTCATAAATCTCATCGACAAAGGAAGAAAGAAAACACGTCACGGCAATGCCCAAGCAAAGGCAGAAAAGAGCAGATTTTCAAAAAATAAGGGCCGTCGCAAGCGACGGCCCTTTGTTTAGATCGTGCAGTGCAGCGGTGGAACTTTATTCCGCCGCCGGCAGCGCCGCAGCAGCCTCCGGCTTGTCCTTGTCGCGTTCAGCGACGATCAGATCGTCGCGCTTGGTCGCAACGGTACGGAGCTGCGCCATGGCGGCACCGGTTCCCGCCGGGATCAGGCGGCCGACGATGACGTTCTCCTTGAGGCCCTCGAGCGTATCGACCTTGCCGTTGACCGCGGCTTCGGTGAGGACGCGCGTGGTCTCCTGGAACGACGCCGCGGAGATGAAGGAGCGGGTCTGCAGCGACGCCTTGGTGATGCCGAGCAGCACCGGGGTGGCGGTTGCAGTCTTCTTGCCTTCTTCCTTGGCCTTGGCGTTGATCTGGTCGAACTCGATCTTGTCCATCTGCTCGCTCTTGAGCAGACCGGTCTCGCCCGGATCCGACACCTCGACCTTCTGCAGCATCTGGCGAACGATCACCTCGATGTGCTTGTCGTTGATGCCGACGCCCTGCAAACGATAGACCTCCTGAATCTCGTTCACGAGGTAAGCGGCAAGCTCCTCGATGCCCTTGATCGCCAGAATGTCGTGCGGCGCAGGATTGCCATCCACGATGTAGTCGCCCTTCTCGACCGTGTCGCCGTCCTGCACATAGACGTGACGGCTCTTCGGAATGAGATATTCGACCGGCTCCACGCTGCCGTCGCTCGGGATGATCGAGAGACGGTACTTGTTCTTGTAGTCCTTGCCGAACGAGATCGTGCCGGCGGTTTCGGCGATGATCGCCGATTCCTTCGGACGACGCGCTTCGAACAGCTCCGCCACGCGCGGCAGACCGCCGGTGATGTCGCGGGTCTTGGCACCTTCGGTCGGAACACGCGCAAGCACGTCGCCGGCCTTCACTGCCTCGCCCGGATCGACCGACAGGATCGCATCGACCGGAAGCGTGTAACGCGCTTCCGCGCCGCTCTTGCGGGTCTTGATCTTGGCCGTGGCCGAGTCGCCGCCCTTGATGACGATCGCCGGACGCAGTTCCTCGTTCTTGCGGACCGAACCGCGCCAGTCGGTGACCATGCGGCGGGAAATACCCGTCGCCTCGTCGACCGTTTCGGAGAGCGAGGCACCTTCGACGAGATCCTCGAAGGCCACGTTGCCCTCGACCTCGGTAAGGATCGGACGCGAGTAGCTGTCCCACTCCGCGATGCGCTGACCGCGAGTGACCTTGCTGCCGTCGTCCACCTTGACGCGCGCGCCGAAGGGAATGCGGTGCGTCGCGCGCTCGGTGCCGTCCTGATCGACGATGATGACCGACATATTGCGGGTCATCGCGATCACGTCGTTGTCCGAGTTCTGCGCCAGTTCGCGGTTCTTGATCTTGACCGTGCCTTCGAAGTTGGACTCGACGAAGGACTGGTCGGCGATCTGCGCCGCACCACCGATGTGGAACGTACGCATCGTGAGCTGCGTGCCCGGCTCGCCGATCGACTGGGCGGCGATGACGCCGACCGCCTCGCCGAGGTTGACCGGCGTACCGCGGGCAAGATCGCGCCCGTAGCACTTGCGGCAGATGCCCGTGACCGTTTCGCAGGTGAGCGGCGAGCGGATGCGGACTTCCTGCACCTTGGCCTTGCCGATCTTGTCGACGTGCGACTCTTCCAGCAGCGTGCCTTTCTTGACGACCACGTTGCCGGTTGCCGGCTCGGTGATGTCCTCGAGCGCGGTGCGGCCGAGAATGCGGCTCGGCAGCGACGCCACGATGGTGCCGGCGTCGACGATGGCGCGCATCTTGATGCCCATCTTCGTGCCGCAGTCTTCCTCGGTGACGATGCAATCCTGCGCGACGTCGACCAGACGGCGGGTCAGGTAACCCGAGTTCGCCGTCTTGAGCGCCGTATCGGCAAGACCCTTACGCGCACCGTGGGTCGAGTTGAAGTACTCGAGCACCGACAGGCCTTCCTTGAAGTTCGAGATGATCGGGCTCTCGATGATCTCGCCGGAGGGCTTGGCCATCGGACCGCGCATGCCCGCGAGCTGCTTCATCTGCTCCGGAGAACCGCGCGCACCGGAGTGCGACATCATGTAGATCGAGTTGATCGCCTTTTCGCGGCCCGACGGCTCCTTCTTTACCGCCGAGATTTCCTTCATCATCTCTTCGGCGATGCGCTTGGTGCACTTGTCCCAGGCGTCGACCACCTTGTTGTACTTCTCGCGTTCGGTGGTCAGACCGTCGTTATATTCCTGCTCGAACTCCTTCACGAGCCCGCGCGTCTGATCGACCAGCTCCCACTTCTTGGTCGGCACGACCATGTCGTCCTTGCCGAACGAGATGCCGGCCTTGAACGCGTGGTGGAAACCGAGCGCCATGATGCGATCGCAGAAGATGACCGTCTCTTTCTGACCGCAGTGGCGGTAGACCTGATCGATCATCCCCGAGATTTCGCGCTTGGTCATGAGCTTGTTCACGACGTCGAACGGCAGGCGATGATGCTTCGGCAGCACCTCTCCGAGCTTCATGCGGCCCGGCGTGGTTTCGTAAATTTTCGAAACCTTCTCGCCGTTCTCATCGACCGTGATGAAGCGGCCCTTGATTTTCGCGTGCAGGCTCACTGCGCCCGAAGACAGCGCGTGCTCGAGCTCGCCGAGATTGGCAAACACCATGCCCTCGCCCGGCTCCTTGTCGCGCATCAGCGACAGGTAATAGAGGCCGAGCACGATGTCCTGCGACGGCACGATGATCGGCGAGCCGTTCGCGGGATGCAGGATGTTGTTGGTCGACATCATCAACACGCGCGCTTCCAGCTGCGCTTCGAGCGACAGCGGAACGTGCACGGCCATCTGGTCGCCGTCGAAGTCGGCGTTGAAGGCCGCGCAAACCAGCGGATGCAGCTGGATCGCCTTGCCTTCGATCAGCGTCGGTTCGAACGCCTGAATGCCGAGACGGTGCAGCGTCGGCGCGCGGTTGAGCAACACCGGATGCTCGCGGATCACCTCGTCGAGGATATCCCAGACTTCCGGCTTTTCCTTTTCGACGAGCTTCTTCGCCTGCTTCACCGTGGTCGAAAGACCCTTGGCTTCGAGCCGCGAGTAGATGAACGGCTTGAACAGTTCGAGCGCCATCTTCTTCGGCAGGCCGCACTGATGCAGCTTCAGTTCGGGACCGACGACGATCACCGAACGGCCGGAGTAGTCGACGCGCTTGCCCAGGAGGTTCTGGCGGAAGCGGCCCTGCTTGCCCTTGAGCATGTCGGCGAGCGACTTCAGCGGACGCTTGTTGGCGCCCGTGATGACGCGGCCGCGGCGGCCGTTGTCGAACAG
>JAEZFA010000298.1 GCA_023417665.1 Pseudomonadota bacterium
GCCGAGCAGGAGCGAAAGCACCGGCAGTTCGCTATAGCCGCGCACGACCATGAAGTCGTTGAGGAAGACCCATGCGCCGAGCCCGGCGAGCGCGAGCCAAGGATCTTTCTGGACCGCAGCGGCGAAACGGAAGATGTGACTTGCGAGCCAGTAGCCCGCGAAGAAATAGACGAAACGGCCGGCGAATTCGTCGATCATGATCCAGCCGGTGTGCACCGGCGCGATTTCGAGCGCTGCTGCCAGCAGGAAGACCGCGAGCGGCGGCACGCGCTTCGCGAGCTTCGTCACCACGAAGAATACCGGCAGGATGTAGATGAACCACAGCGTGCCGAACGGCTCCAGGAAGGCGAGTGCATATGCTTGCGCGACGCCGACCAGCCCGCCTTGTGCGAGAAAGGCAGGCGCCTTGAACATGAACTGGATCGTGACCCAGAGCAGATAGAAATAGAGAAAGTGGACGACCTTCTTGTCGAGGTAGTCGCGCCAGTTACGGTCGATCACGCGCGCGAGAAACAGGCCCGAGATCAGGAAGAAATCCGGCATGCGAAACGGCTTCGCGAATTCGACGAAGTAGTGCAGCCAGCTTTCCTTGCCGGCGGCATGCTCGACGCCGAGCGTCGAATGCATCATCACTACCATGATGATGCAGAAGCCCTTGGCGTAGTCGACCCAGTCGACCCGCGGGGTTTCGTACTTCGCCATCGTTTTCATCGCCGTTGCTCCGCACTTTTAAATGGCGCGGCATGTGCCTGTTCGGGACACTAGCCGCCGCCTGTTAACTTCGGGTGCAAGCAAGGGGCCGTTTTTCGTGCTTTTGACCCCGCCGATGCGAGCGGCTATCTCGCGGAAGATTTTAGCGATCGTCTTAAGAATGAATTCACCACGGGAAACCAGCAGCAGCACCCTTCCGGTCGATGCCGTGCTGCCGGCACTGAAGGAAGCCTTGCGCGCGCGCAATGCCGCGGTGCTGGTCGCGCAGCCCGGCGCGGGCAAGACGACCCGCGTGCCGCTGGCGCTGCTTGGGGAGCCCTGGGTCAATTCGGGAAAAATTCTGGTGCTCGAGCCGCGGCGGATCGCGGCGCGGGCGGCCGCCAGCTTCATGGCAAATGCAATCGGCGAGCGTCTCGGCGAGACGGTGGGTCTGCGCGTGCGCTTCGGGTCGAAGGTCGGCGCGAACACGCGGATCGAAATGATCACCGAAGGCGTGTTCACGCGGCTCCTGCTCGAGGATCCGGAGCTGAAAGGCGTTGCCGCCGTCGTGTTCGACGAATTTCACGAGCGCTCGCTTGATGCCGATCTCGGTCTTGCGCTGGCGCTCGATGCGCAACGCGGCTTGCGCGAAGACCTGCGCATTCTCGTGATGTCGGCGACGCTCGATGGCGCGAGCGTTTCGAAACTTCTGCAGGGTGCGCCGGTGATCGAGAGCGAAGGCCGCGCCTTTCCCGTTGAAACAAGATATCTCGGCAGGGATACGCGCGCGCCGATCCATCTGGAAATGGCCAACGTGCTTGCGCGCATTGCCGGAAACGAGAGCGGCTCGATCCTCGCGTTTCTGCCCGGCGTGGGCGAAATCCGCCGCACCGCCGATTTTCTGCGCGAGCGCATGAACGATCCCGTCACCGAGATCGTGCCGCTTTACGGCGCGCTCGACGCGAACCTGCAGGACAAGGCAATCGAAGTCCCGAAGCCGGGCAGGCGCAAGATCGTGCTTGCGACGTCGATTGCGGAAACCTCGATCACCATCAAGGGCGTGCGCGTCGTGGTGGATTCAGGCCTTGCGCGCGTGCCGCGCTTCGAGCCCGGTCTCGGGTTGACGCGGCTCGAAACCGTGCGCGTGTCGCGTGCCGCCGCCGACCAGCGCCGCGGCCGCGCCGGCCGCACCGAGCCCGGCGTTTGCTATCGGCTGTGGGACGAGGAGCAGACGCGCAGCCTGCTTCCCTACGCGACGCCGGAAATTCTCGCCGCCGACCTGACGAGCTTCGTGCTCGATCTCGCGCAATGGGGCGTCCGCGATCCCATGACGCTGACCTGGCTCGATCCACCGCCCACGGGCGCGATCAGCGAGGCAAAATCGCTCCTGCGTTCGCTCGATGCGATCGATGAGGCGGGTGCCATTACGCAGACCGGAAAGAGGCTCGCGAAACTGCCGCTGCACCCGCGGCTTGCGGCCATGATCGTCGCGGCGGCGGAGGAAGACCACGCATTGCTCGCAGCCGAAATTGCCGCGATCGTTTCCGAGCGCGGTCTTGGCGGCGACGACGCCGATCTTTCGCACCGCATTTCCGCGTTCCGCCGCGACCGTTCGCGTCGCGGCGAAGACGCGAGAAACCTGACACGGCGCTGGGCCGAACAGGCCGGCGGAAAAATCCGCGAAGGCGATCCGGCGCTGGCGGGCGCGCTGCTCGCGCTCGCTTATCCCGATCGCGTCGCGCAGGCGCGCGGCGAGCGCGGCGGTGCTTTCCTGCTTGCCAACGGACGCGGCGCAAAGCTCGAAGCGACGAGCGCATTGTCGCGCGCGGACTATCTGGCGGTCGCCGAAATCGCAGGCGCCGCGCAGGAAGGTCGAATCCTGCTTGCCGCCCGCATCACCGAAGCCGAACTTGCCGCGCGGTTTCCGAATCGGATCGCGCAGACCGAAGAGACGATCTTCGATCCGAAAGCGCGCGCGGTTCGCCGTCGCGCGGCGCGGAAGTATCAGGCGCTGGTGCTCAGTGAGCGGCCGTTGAAGGTCGAGCCCGACGAAGCGGCGTCACAGGCGCTGGCTTGCGGGATCGCGTCGATCGGCATCGAACGGCTTCCGTTTTCGTCTTCGGCGCAGCGCTGGCGCGAACGCGTGCGTTTCCTGCGTGCCGCCGAAGGCGATGAATGGCCCGACCTCTCCGACGAGGCATTGGCGCGTGACGCCGGGCAATGGCTTGCGCCATTCCTTGCCGGAAAAACTTCGCTCGGAGAAATTTCTGCGGGCGATGTTTCGAATGCACTGCATGCGATGTTGCCCCATGCGCTCGCGCGGCGGCTTGATGCGGAGGCGCCGGATCGCTTCCTCGCGCCGACCGGCTCCGAGCTTGCGATCGACTACGCCGCCGAAGCCGGCCCGACGATTTCCGTGAAGGTGCAGGAGCTGTTCGGGCTTTCGAGGCACCCGTCGGTCGCGGGAGAAAAAATTCCGCTGGTGCTCTCCCTGCTCTCGCCCGCCGGGCGTCCGATCCAGGTGACGCGGGATCTCCCCGCGTTCTGGCGCGGCTCCTGGGCGGACGTGAAAAAGGAAATGCGCGGCCGCTATCCGAAGCACGTCTGGCCGGACGATCCGGCTTCGGCCGCGCCGACGAGGCGCGCGAAGCCGCGCGGAACCTGACTCCACTTTAAAAAGCCACGGATCGTGCCCATCTGAAAGGCGTTAACGGGCTTCATACGTTCTTCGCGCGAGAATCCGCGCATCCCCTTAGGGTTCGCCATGCTTCGCCTTCTGCTCCTGCTAGTGGCCGGTTTCGTCGCGCTGTCGGTCTACGCGCCCGACACGGCGGAGGATCTCGTGCGCCGTTCGCGCGACGCCTTCGTTGCGTTCCAGCAGGGCACCGAGCCGGTGTCGCTGCCGCAGGCCGACAAGGACGGCAAGGACAATGATGCCGGCGGCTTTGTCCGCATCCGCTCCGATCGCTCCGGGCATTATGTTTCGGATGTCGATTTCAACGGTCGCCGCTTCCGCGCAATCGTCGATACCGGCGCGACCCTGATCGCGCTCCGCTACGAAGATGCCCGCGCACTCGGGCTGGTCACGCCGTCTGACCGTTTCGATATCCGCGTCAGTACCGCAAACGGCACCGCGCGCGCCAAGCGCATCCAGCTGCGTTCGGTCCGCATGGGTTCGATCCAGATCGAGAACGTCGAGGCCATGGTGCTGGAGGAAGGCATGCTCGGCCAGAACCTGCTCGGCATGAGCTTCCTGAAGCGTCTCGCCCGTTTCGAGTTCAAGCGCGGCGTGCTCGAGCTGGAACGCTGACGCTTCTCAAATTTGCCCGCTTTCGTGCTAGATCGTTTCCGGAACCCGGCGGCCGCCGGGGTGTTTTCAAGCACGGATTGATGATGTTCCCGAAGCCCAAAGCGGCGATTGCGCCGAATACCTATGAGTATGAGTCAACGCCGCTTGTGAAGCCGACCGGCTTTCGCGAATACGACGCGCGCTGGCTGCTGGAAAAGGAAATCAATCTGATCGGCGTGCAGGCGCTTGGCCTCGGCATGGCGACCCTGTTTCACGAACTCGGCGTCCGCCCCGACATCGTGGTCGGCCACGACTTCCGCGGCTATTCGATGTCGGTGAAGGCGGCCCTCACGAGCGGCCTCATGGCCGGCGGCATGCGGGTGCATGATGTCGGGCTCGCGCTCTCGCCCATGGCCTATTTCGCGCAGTTCGAACTCGACTGCCCTTGCGTCGCGATGGTGACCGCTTCGCATAACGACAACGGCTGGACCGGCGTGAAGATGGGTGCCGCGCGGCCGCTGACCTTCGGCCCGGACGAAATGGGCCGGCTCAAGGAGATCGTGCTCGAAGGAAAATCGAAAACCCGCGAGGGTGGCGCATTCACCTTCATTCCCGGTTTTGCCGAGCGCTACATGGCCGATCTCGTCAATCGCCCGAAGCTCAAGCGGAAGCTGAAAGTGATTGCCGCCTGCGGCAACGGCACCGCCGGCGCCTTCGCGCAGGAGATTCTGGAGAAGATCGGCTGCGAGGTGATCCCGCTCGATTGCGAGCTCGACCACACGTTCCCGAAATACAATCCGAACCCCGAAGACATGAAGATGCTGCATGCCATGCGTGATGCGGTGATCAATTCCGGCGCCGATGTGGCGTTCGGCTTCGACGGAGACGGCGACCGCTGCGGCGTGGTCGATAACGAGGGCGACGAGATTTTCGCCGACAAGATCGGCGTCATGCTGGCGCGCG
>JAEZFA010000335.1 GCA_023417665.1 Pseudomonadota bacterium
CCTTCCGGATATTTCGCGATCTGCTTCTTCGCCCTCGCCTCGTTTTCGGCGTTGAACGAGAAGCTCTCGGGCTGCTCTGCTGCGAGACGACGAACGGCCATTAGCGGTCAACCTCACCGAACACGATGTCGAGGCTGCCGAGAATCGCGGACACGTCCGCGAGCATGTAGCCGCGCGAGAGATAATCCATCGCCTGCAGATGCGCGAAACCGGGCGCGCGGATTTTGCAGCGATAGGGTTTGTTGGTGCCGTCGGCGACGAGATAGACGCCGAACTCGCCCTTCGGCGCCTCGACCGCCGCGTAAACCTCGCCGGCCGGAACGTGGAAGCCTTCGGTATAGAGCTTGAAGTGATGGATCAGCGCTTCCATCGAGCGCTTCATCTCGCCCCGCTTCGGCGGCACGATCTTCTGGTCGCGCGCCGACACCGGACCCTTTTCCTTGTCGAGCCGGTCGAGACACTGCTTCATGATGCGCACCGACTGGCGCATCTCTTCCATGCGGATGTGATAGCGGTCGTAGCAGTCGCCGTTCTTGCCGATCGGAATATCGAACTCCATGTCGGCATAACATTCATAGGGCTGCGACTTGCGCAGGTCCCACGGCGAACCCGAACCGCGCACCATCACGCCCGAGAAACCCCAGGCCCACGCCTCTTCCAGCGTCACGATGCCGATATCGACATTGCGCTGCTTGAAGATACGGTTCTCCGAGAGCAGCCGGTCGAGATCGTCCACCACTTTCAGGAACGGGTCGCACCACACGCGAATGTCGTCGACAAGCTTTTGCGGAATGTCCTGATGCACGCCGCCGACGCGGAAGTAGGCCGCGTGCATGCGCGAGCCGGATGCGCGCTCGTAGAACACCATGAGCTTCTCGCGCTCCTCGAAGCCCCAGAGCGGCGGCGTGAGCGCGCCCACGTCCATCGCCTGCGTGGTAACGTTGAGAAGATGCGAAAGGATGCGTCCGATCTCGGAATAGAGCACGCGGATCAGTTGCCCGCGGATCGGCACCTCGATGCCGAGCAGCTTCTCCACCGCGAGGCAGAAGGCATGCTCCTGATTCATCGGCGCGACGTAATCGAGCCGGTCGAAATACGGGATCGCCTGCAGATAGGTCTTGGCCTCGATCAGCTTTTCGGTGCCGCGATGCAGGAGGCCGATATGCGGATCGACGCGCTCGACGATCTCGCCGTCGAGTTCGAGCACGAGGCGCAGCACGCCGTGCGCCGCCGGATGCTGCGGGCCGAAATTGATGGTGAAGTTTCTGGTCGGCGTCTGTTCGTTCATGCCGCCGCCTTTGCAGCCTTCGCCGCAACGCGCTCGTCGAATTTCGCGCGGTTGATGACGAAACGCTCGTGCGTGCCGCCGCCGATCCTGTCGACGCCATCATGGCCCGTGACCGTAAACTTCACGCGCTTGCCATCCACTTCCGTGATCTCGCAATCGACCGTGACGGTGAGGCCCGGCGGCGTCGCCGCCTCGTGCGAGAAGTTCACCTGCGTCCCGAGGCTGCCCTCGCCTTCGTCGAGGTGCATGGCCAGCAATTCGGTGCAGCACCACTCGAACAATCCGACCATGAAGCCGGTCGCGAACACCGCCGGCATGCTCACGAAGCCGTCCGACTCCGGATAGAGCGCCGGCACGGTCTTCTTGTCCGTCACCTTGAAGACGAGTTGATGCTTGAGGCCGGATTTGAGCGAGGCTTTCACTTCTTCGCCTCCGCACTTGCCTTCTCGTCGCCGGGCAGCGCGTAATCGGTGCCTTCCCACGGCGACAGGAAATCGAAATTGCGGAATTCCTGCGCAAGCCGGACCGGCTCGTAAACCACGCGCTTTACTTCGTCGTCCCAGCGCACCTCGACGAAACCGGTGAGCGGGAAATCCTTGCGCAGCGGATGCCCTTCGAAGCCGTAGTCGGTCAGGAGACGGCGCAGTTCCGGATGCCCGGTGAACAGGATGCCGTAGAGATCGTAAGCCTCGCGCTCGAACCAGTTCGCGCCCGGGAATACGCCGCAGATCGAAGGCACCGGCGTATTCTCGTCGGTCATCACCTTCACGCGCACGCGCAGGTTCTTCGAAGGCGACAGGAGGTGATAGACGACGTCGAAGCGCTGCTCGCGCGTCGGATAGTCCACGCCGCACACGTCGATGATGTTGATGAACTGGCACTTCTTGTCGTCGCGCAGGAACTTCATCACGGCTTCGATCTGCGCGCCGTCCGCGACGACGTTCAGCTCGCCATAGGCCATCGCAACACTCGTCACCGCACCGCCGAGCGACGAGGTGATGTGTTGTCCGAGTTCGTGCAGCGCTTCATCAGCCATCAGATTTACTCAGCGCTCGATCGTGCCGGTGCGACGGATTTTTCGCTGCAGCAGCAGGATGCCGTAGAGCAGCGCTTCCGCGGTCGGCGGGCAGCCCGGGACATAGATGTCGACCGGGACCACGCGATCGCAGCCGCGCACGACCGAATAGGAATAGTGGTAATAGCCGCCGCCGTTGGCGCAGGACCCCATCGAGATCACATAACGCGGCTCCGGCATCTGGTCGTAAACCTTGCGCAGCGCCGGCGCCATCTTGTTGGTCAGCGTACCCGCGACGATCATCACGTCCGACTGCCGCGGCGAAGCGCGCGGAGCGAAACCGAAACGCTCGACGTCATAGCGCGGCATCGACGCCTGCATCATTTCGACGGCGCAGCAGGCCAGACCGAAGGTCATCCACATCAGCGAGCCGGTGCGCGCCCAGTTGATCAGGTCGTCGGTCGCGGTGACGAGGAAGCCCTTGTCCGCAAGTTCGTTCGACAGCCCCTGATAGAACGGATCGTCGGAACCGACCGGCTTGCCGGTCGCCGGATCGAGAATGCCTTTCGGGGCGGGAGCGACTAATCCCATTCCAGCGCCCCCTTCTTCCACTCATAGATCAAGCCGATGGTCAGCACGCCGAGGAACACCATCATCGACCAGAAACCGAACGATCCGAGCTCCCCGAATACGATCGCCCAGGGGAACAGGAAGGCGACCTCGAGATCGAAAATGATGAAGAGGATCGCGACGAGATAGAATCGCACGTCGAACTTCATGCGCGCGTCATCGAAGGCGTTGAAGCCGCACTCATAGGCCGACAGCTTCTCGGG
>JAEZFA010000125.1 GCA_023417665.1 Pseudomonadota bacterium
CCGCTTCGACCGGGCTGATGCCTGCGGCGTAGTGCAACGCCGCGCCGGCCGATGCCGCGATCAGCACCATGCATAACGCAATGAAGAAGAAGCCTCTGCCGAACATGCCGCCCTCAGGAGTCCGCCACTCCTGCCGATCCGGGGCTACCCCGCCCGAATCCGCCTTTCCGAAGGATAGGCCAAGGGGGCGGTCGGGTGAAGCGACCCCGCGCTCTCAAATTTCGATAGCGCCTCAACTCCCGCCCGCGTGTGCGCGCACGCGGTTCCGCAACTGGAAATTGGCCGTATTCGCGCTCTATGTTCCGAAAAGAAGGGCGACAGCAGATTGCAAGGAGGAGCGACATGACCACCTTGATCCTCAACCGCCGCAGGCTTCTCGCGGCCGGCGGCTCGGCCTTGGCCGTGGGCGCGTCGGGCCTGTTGCTGCCGGCCCGCGCGGAGGGGCTCGCGCCGACGGTATCGATGCCGGGCGGGGCCAATAATTACCGCGCCCACAAGGGTGCGCCGATCGTGGAGCGCATCGGCAAAGGCGGGTTTGTGATGTCAGGTACCGTGCGCCGCGCCGGAGACGGTGCGCCGCTCGCCGGGCAGCGCATCCAGATCTGGGCGCATACGGTCGAAGGCCGCGAGGAAGACGCGCGCAGCCACGGCGCGACGCTCACGAACAAGAACGGCGCGTTCCGTCTCGAAATCCCGCAGATCATTCCAATCTTCGGCCAGCCGCACGGGCACCTCGCCTATGATAGCGGCGAATTCAAAACCGTATTCCTGCGTCCGGTGATGCGGAGCGCGAAGGATACCAGCCTGCAAGCGCATTTCGTCCTGCAGCCGGCCTGATCCCGAAAGCTCGCGAACAGGAAATGGGTTCGGCCCGCACGCGATTGATCTGGGCCGGCCTTGCCGCCGCGATCGGCGTGCCGATCGCCCTCGCGGCGACGAGTCCCTATCTCGCCTATCGCGATGCGATCTATATCGCGGCCGGCTTCGCGGGGATCGTTGGGCTCGGGCTCCTGCTCGTCCAGCCTTTGCTGATCGCCGGCTATCTGCCGGGACTGTCGCCAATGCATGCCAGGCGCGTGCATCGCTGGATCGGCGGCGCGCTGGTCGTGGCAATCGTGGTCCATGTCGCGGGGCTATGGATCACCAGTCCGCCCGACATGCTGGACGCATTTCTGTTCCGCTCGCCGACATTGTTCTCGCCGTTCGGCGTGGTCGCGATGTGGGCGATTTTCGCCACGGCACTGCTCGCGCTGGTCCGGCGCAGGCTCAGGCTGCGGACCTGGCGCCTCACGCATCTGTCGCTTGCGGCGGTGATCGTCGGCGGCAGCGTCATCCACGGCCTGCTGATCGAAGGCACCATGGAGACGATGTCGAAGGCGGCCCTCTGCGCGCTCGTCGTTGCCGCAACCGTCAAGGTCGGGCTCGACCTTCTGGCGCGGAGAAAACGCGCGTCTACTGAATCGCCTTGATGACCTTGCCGAGCTTCTCGAAAATCTCGCCGATCTGGGCTTCCGAGACGATCAGCGGCGGCGACACGGCAAGCGTATCGCCGGCAATGCGCATCATCATGCCGAGATCGTGGAAGGCATATTCGAGCGACTCGTAGCCGCGCTTGCCGGGCGCATCCTTTCGGGGCGCGAGATCAATGCCGCAGGTGAGCCCGACGCAGCGGATGTCGAGCACGTCCGGAATGCCTTTGAGCGACATCGCCGCGTCATACCAGAGCGGCTCGAGCTTCTTCGCGCGGTTGAAGAGGTCTTCTTCCTTGTAAAGATCGAGCGTAGCAATGCCCGCCGCAACCGCAAGCGGATGCGCCGAGTAGGTATAGCCGTGAAAGAGTTCGATGACGTGCTCGGGGCCCTTCATGAAGGCGTCGTAGATACCCTTGCGCGCGATCACGCCGCCCATCGGCACCGAACCCGCGGTGATGCCCTTGGCGAAGGTGATCATATCGGGCACGACGCCGTAGCGTTCGGCCGCGAAGGCATGACCGAGACGGCCATAGCCGGTGATGACTTCGTCGAAGATCAAAAGAATGCCGTGCTTGTCGCAGATTTCGCGAAGCCGCTTGAGATAGCCTTTCGGTGCCGGCAACACGCCGGTTGAGCCGGACATCGGCTCGACGATGACCGCCGCGATGGTCGACGCATCATGCAGCGCGACCAGCCGCTCGAGTTCATCGGCAAGCTCGGCGCCCCATTCCGGTTCGCCCTTCGAGAACGCCTGCTTCTCGCGGTTATAGGTCGCGGGCAGATGATCGACGCCGCCGAGTGCGGTGCCGAACTGCTTGCGGTTCGCGACCATGCCGCCCACCGAAATGCCGCCGAAGCCAACGCCGTGATAGCCGCGCTCGCGGCCGATCAGGCGCGTGCGGCCGGCGTTACCGCTTACATTGTGATAGGCGAGCGCAATCTTGAGCGCGGTGTCCACCGCTTCCGATCCCGAATTGCAGAAAAAGACGTGATCGAGATCGCCGGGCGCGAGTTCAGCGATGCGGGTCGCGAGCGTGAAGGCCTGCGGATGCGAGAACTGGAAGCTCGGCGCGAAATCCATTTCGCCAGCCTGCTTGCGGATCGCTTCCACGATCGGCGCGCGGTTGTGGCCGGGATTGATGCACCACAGGCCCGCGGCGGCATCGAGCACCTTGTGCCCGTTTGCGGCGGTGTAATGCATGTCCTTCGCGCCGGTAACGAGACGCGGCCGCTGCTTGAACGCGCGGTTCGCGGTGAAAGGAATCCAGAAGGCTTCCAGATCGTTCGGTGCGTGTTTGGCGTCGGTGTCGTAAGCGTAGGCCATGGCGCTTGCTCCTTCAGCCCAGTCCTATAGCAGCGCGCCGCCCGGCACGGCGAGTCCGGCCTGGAAAGTGAAGGGTTTGTTTACCCTGTTTTGGCACTGTGAAGCCCAATGAAATAGGGCACTTCCAGTAGGGGCTGCCCGTAACCAGTCCGCGTCGAGGGGTCGCCCGGTAATGGTAAGGAATAACGGCTCGCAAGAGCCAGAACGCGTCAGCGTTGCGTCAGCGTCCGCCTGCATTCTCATCATTGATCATGATCCGGCCACGCGCCGCCTGCTGATGAAGGCGCTGGCCAGCGTCTCGCCGCTGCCGCTCCAGATCGCCGAATTCGAACGTAGCGAAGATGCCGTTGCCGCTGCGCGCTCGGTTGCTTTCGGCGCCGCCGTGGTGAGCTTCGATCGCCGCGCGCTTTCCGCAAACATGGAAATGGTCGCCAACCTGCGCGAAGCCGGCATCCATGGCCCGATCATCGCGACGTCTTCCACGGGCTCCGTCACCGCCGCGGTCGAAGCGATCCGCGCCGGCGTGAATGATTTCATCGTGAAGCCGTTCCAGCCGAAGGAGTTTGCCCGCCGCCTGCTCGCGCGCATGCGCGAATGCGAATCCGCGCGGCTCGCCATCGCGCAGGTGCCGCCGCACGAAACGGACGAATCCTTCGAAGGCTTCATCGGCGCCTCGCCCGCCATGAAGGACGTCTATGCGCAGATCGAGCGCGTCGCCTCTTCCAAGGCACCGGTCTTCGTCACCGGCGAGAGCGGCACCGGCAAGGAAGTCTGCGCCGAGGCGCTGCATGTGCGCTCGCGCAACCATTCGGGGCCGTTCATCGCGCTGAACTGCGGCGCGATTCCGAAAGAGCTGATGGAAAGCGAAATCTTCGGCCATGTGAAGGGTGCCTTCACCTCGGCACATGAAGACCGTGCGGGTGCCGCCGAGCTTGCCAATGGCGGCACGCTGTTCCTCGACGAAATCTGCGAGATGGACTTCGCGCTGCAGGCGAAACTCCTGCGTTTTATCCAGACCGGAACCTTCCGCCGCGTCGGCGGTGCGAAGGAAATGAAGGTCAACGTCCGCTTCGTCTGCGCGACCAATCGCGATCCCAAGGCCGAGATCGCGGCCAGGCGCTTTCGCGAGGACCTTTATTACCGGCTGCATGTGCTGCCGATGCATCTGCCGAGCCTGCGCGAGCGCGGTCACGACGTGCTCCTGCTTGCGCGCAGCTTCCTCGCCCGCTTTGCGGAAGAGGAAGGCCGTGGCTTCATGGGCTTCGATGCGGATGCCGAGGCCGCCCTTGCGGACTACCGCTGGCCCGGCAACGTGCGCCAGTTGCAGAACGTGATCCGCCGCGTGGTCGTGCTGCATGACGGCGAACTCGTCACCGGGGCGATGCTCGACCTGCCCGCGCCCGGCACTCACGAAGCGGCGCGCGACACCGGCCCGCTCCCGCGCCGGAGCGGCCCTTCGATCGCGCCCTACTGGATGCAGGAGCAGCGCATCATCGAGGAAGCGCTCGCCGCCTTCGACGGCAACGCCCAGAAGGCCGCCGCAGCACTCGAAATCGCGCCTTCGACTATCTATCGCAAGATGCAGAGCTGGTCGCAGGAAGGCTGATTTTCACGCCTTCTTGCCGCCCTGCTCCGCCTCCGATAACACCCCCGCTTGAAGACGGCATTTCGCCGCCCGGGGGCATCCCATGGCCATGATTGCGAACATCCTCGTCGGCATCGTCGCCGCGATCCACGCTTATATTGTCGTGCTGGAGATGTTTTTCTGGACCCAGCCGCTAGGCCTTCGCGTGTTCAACAACACGCTGCAGAAGGCGCAGGACTCGGCCGTGCTCGCGGCCAATCAGGGCCTCTATAACGGCTTTCTCGCAGCCGGCCTGCTCTACGGCATCTTCGCGTCCAGCGCGGTGGTCGGCTTCCATTTCAAGGTATTCTTCCTGCTCTGCGTGATCGTGGCCGGGCTTTACGGCGGCTACAGCGTATCTCCGCGCATCATCATGGTGCAGACGGTGCCGGCGGCGATCGCGCTTCTCTTCGTGTGGCTCGCGAACCGGTAAAGACAGAAAAAGAAAATGAGTTCGGACAAGAAAAACAAGATCAAGCCCCGCCTGCCCCGCGGCCTCGAAGATCGCGGACCGGAAGAGCTGCGTGCACTGCGCGTGATGAGCGAGGCGATTCGTAACGTCTATGAACGCTACGGCTTCGAAGCGGTCGAAACGCCGGCAATCGAATACACCGACGCGCTCGGCAAATTCCTGCCCGACTCCGACCGCCCGAACGAAGGCGTGTTCTCGTTCCAGGACGACGACGAACAGTGGATGTCGCTGCGCTACGACCTGACCGCGCCGCTCGCGCGCTACGTCGCCGCAAACTTCGACCAGCTGCCGAAGCCCTATCGCTCGTACCGCTTCGGCAATGTATTTCGCAACGAGAAGCCGGGTCCGGGCCGCTTCCGCCAATTTCTGCAATTCGACGCCGACACGGTAGGCTCCGCGACCGTCGCGGCCGACGCCGAGATGTGCATGATGGCGGCCGACACGCTCGAGGCGCTCGGGATTGCGCAGGGCGACTACGTCATCAAGGTGAACAACCGCAAGGTGCTCGACGGCGTGATGGATGCCGCGAACATCGCAGCCGAACAGCGCCTCACGGTGCTTCGCGCGATCGACAAGCTCGATCGCCTCGGCATCGAAGGCGTAAAGCAGCTGCTCGGTGAAGGCCGCAAGGATGAATCCGGCGACTTCACGAAAGGCGCGGGGCTCGATGCCGGCAGCATCGACGCGATCACCAAATTCGTTTCCGCGAAGGGCAAGACCAATCGTGAAACGGTCGATGCCATCAAAAAGAATGTGAAGCTCTCGCCGGCCGGCGAGGAAGGCATCGACGAACTCGTCACGATCAGCAAGCTCGTCGCGGCAAGCGCTTATGAAGACCGCGTGAAGATCGACCCCTCGGTCGTGCGCGGGCTCGAATATTACACCGGTCCGGTTTACGAGGCCGATCTCACGTTCCAGACCAAGGACGAGAAAGGCAATCCGGTCCGCTTCGGCTCGGTCGGCGGCGGCGGGCGCTATGACGGACTGATCGCGCGCTTCCGCAGCGAGCCGGTGCCGGCGACCGGTTTCTCCATCGGCGTGTCGCGGCTGCTCGCAGCATTGCGCATGCTGAAGAAGATCGACGACAAGCCCGACCATGGTCCGGTCGTCGTCACGATCTTCGACCGCGAGCGCGTCGCCGACTATCAGGCCATGGTCCGCGAGCTACGGCTCGCGAACATCCGCGCCGAACTCTATCTCGGCAACCCGAAGAACTTCGGCAACCAGCTGAAATACGCCGACCGCCGCAACTCGCCGGTAGCGGTCATCCAGGGCGGCGACGAACTTGCCCGCGGCGAAGTGCAGATCAAGGACCTGATCGACGGCAAGAAGGCAGCCGAAGCCATCGCGTCAAACGCCGAATGGCGCGCGTCGCGCCCGGCGCAGTTCTCGGTGACGCGCGAGAAGCTGGTCGAGACGGTGCAGGAAGTGCTGAAGCGACACGGGATTTCTTAGTATGTCGGCTCCGTGACGGCGGAGCAGACCAGTAACCTTCTACGCAGTTTGCGTAGCGCCCCCTCGCTTCCCCTGCTACAAGCCCGCGCCATGACGACAGGCACGCAAAACGGCAAGAACGGACGCGCGAGCGCCCTCGTGGAGCTCTATGAGCGCGCGGGCTATGCGCGCGTCGAGCCCGCCATCCTGCAGCCCGCCGAGATTTTCCTCGAGCTCTCGGGCGAAGAGCTGCGCCGCCGTCTCTTCATCTTTACCGACTCCGCCGGCCGCGAGCTTTGCCTGCGCCCCGACATCACGATTCCTACCTGCCGCGCGCATATCGAGATGAAGGCCGGCGCGCCGGCGAATTACTGCTATGTGGGGCCGATATTCCGCGACCGCGGTGGCGGCAGCGGCGAATACCTGCAGGCCGGGATCGAGCAACTCGGCCGCGAGGACAAATCCGCGGCCGATGCCGAAACGCTGGCGCTGGCTTTCGAAACCGCAAGGCATTTCGGCATTGACGCGCCCGCGATCCGCATGGGCGATGTCGGCATGTTCTCCGCGCTGGTGCATGCGCTGAAGCTGTCGCCGGCATGGCAGCGGCGGCTCCTGAAAGATTTCAACCGCACCGGAACGCTGGAAGCCGATCTTGCGAGCCTGCGCAACAAGTCCGATCCGCGCGCGGCTCACGCCGGCGTGCTTGCCGCACTCGAAGGTTCGGACCCCAAAGCCGCGCGTGCTTTCGTCACCGACATTCTTTCGATTGCCGGCATCTCCGCCGTCGGCGGCCGCACGCCCGAAGAAATTGCCGAGCGCTTTCTGGAACAGTCTTCGCGCGGTGCGACTTCGGGACTGGATCCGGAAGCCGCGAACGTACTCGAAAGTTATCTGCGCATCTCCGGCGACCCGGACGAAGCGCTCGCGGCGTTGCGCATGCTTGCCGCAGAGGCAAGGCTCGATCTTTCGGCCGCGCTCGATGCCTTCGAGCAGCGCACGGGCTTCATCGCCGCCGAAGGCATCGACGTCACGAAAATTCGCTTTGCCACCGCGTTCGGGCGCGCGCTCGACTATTACTCCGGCATGGTGTTCGAGCTTTACGATCCCGGCGAGCGCGTGAACTGGCCGCTGGTCGCGGGCGGCCGCTACGACGACCTGATGACGTTGCTCGGCAACGAAACGCCGGTTGCGGCGGTTGGTTTTGCCGCGTGGATCGAGGAACTCGAAGCAGCGGGAGGCGCGGCATGAGCGGGCTTATTCTCGCCGTTCCGTCCAAGGGCCGCCTGATGGAAAACGCGAACGCGTTTTTCGGGCGCGCCGGCCTTTCGCTGGTGCAGGGCCGCGGCGGCCGCGACTATCGCGGCGCCATACCCGAATTGCCGGATGTCGAGGTCGCTTATCTGTCGGCCGGCGATATCGCAGCCTCGCTCGCGCAGGGCTCGGTTCATATCGGCGTCACCGGCGAAGATCTCGTACGCGAGACCATCTCCGACGCGGACCGCAAAGTGGTGCTGCTCGAAGGACTTCGCTTCGGCTACGCAAACGTGGTCGTCGCCGTGCCGCAGGCCTGGATTGACGTTCGCAACATGGAAGACCTCGACGATGTCGCGACCGCGTTTCATGCCAAGCGCGGCCAGCGCATGCGGGTTGCCACGAAATACGTCAACATGACCCGCGCGTTCTTCGCCGATCACGGCATTGCCGATTACCGCATTGTTGAAAGCCTCGGCGCGACCGAAGGTGCGCCGGCGGCGGGAACGGCGGAAATGATCGTCGACATCACCACGACCGGCGCGACGCTCGCCGCGAACGGGCTGAAGGTCCTCGACGACGGCATCATGCTGCGCTCGCAAGCCAATCTTGTCGCCTCGATCGGCGCGGACTGGAATTCCAAGGCGCGGCGCGCCGCGCAGTTGTTGCTCGACCGCGTCGCCGCCGAACGCCGCGCCCGCACCATGCGCGAAGTGCGCATGCGCTTCAAAGGCGCGGATGCGGAAATGCTGGTAGAAGCCAAAGGCCGCTTCGGCGTGCAGGCGCCGTTCGGCGGCCCGACCTCATCGGGCATGCTGACGCTGCTCTGCCCGCCATCGACGCTGCATGAATTCACGATCTTCCTGCGCGAACGCGGCGCGGAAACCGTGATCGTGTCCGCGCCGGAATATGTCTTCGCGCAGGACAATCCGCTTTACGACCTTTTGGTCGAACGCCTTTCGTGACCTGCCGGCTTTCGCTCGCGAGGGTTACCGCTCCGGCGCCCGGAACACCAGAAAGCGCGCGAGCGTAAAGTTCACGACAAAACCCGCGCCGATGCCGATGATCTTGGCGACGATCAGCGGGACATAGGGTGCGGCCAGCACCAGCGCGAGGGTGTTTGCAATCAATCCGCTAACCTGCGTCGCGGCAAAGAATAGATAGTCCTTGAGCCGGGGCGTCTTGCGGAACGTAAAGCGCGAATTCAGGAAGTAGGAACAGGTTACCGCGACCACCCAGGCGCAGATATTGGCGACGATCAGATTGCTCGTAACGCTATGCAGCGCGAGGAAAAATACCGCCGCATCCACGGCCGCGTTCACGAAGCCGATCAGGCCGAAACTGACGATCTGTCTGAAGAGTGCGCGCATGGAATCACGGAACCGGGAGGGCGTTTCCTAGCACGGTACGGGCGCCGGACCGGAAGCCGTTTTACGGCGTTTTCGCTTTAGGCTAGGAACGTGAAGAAGAAGGAAAGACGGCGCTTCCCGCGTTGGAAGCGTAGCAGGCCATGATCGTAAACCAGGGCACCAAAAGGGCGGACGGGCTGACCATCGTGGTCCCCGCCTTCAACGAGGCTGCGGGGCTCGCCGCGCTCCATCAAGAACTCATGGCGCTGGCCGGACGGCTCAAGGCGCAGCGCGGGCTCAAGACCGAAATCGTCTATGTCGATGACGGCAGCCGCGACAACACCTATGCCATCGCCTGTTCCCTGCCGGCCGATGCCGCCGACGTGCAGGCGGTTTCGCTGTCGCGCAATTTCGGCAAGGAGGCGGCCTTGCTTGCCGGCCTCGATCACGCGCGGTTCGCCGCGATCATGTTCATGGACGGCGACGGCCAGCACCTGCCAGAGCTTGCCGAAAAGCTGGTCGCGCTCTGGCAGGACGAACATTACGATGTCGTCTTCACGGCGAAAGCGAACCGTCATGAGGAACCGCTGACGCGTCAGCTGTTCGCGAAGCTGTTTTATCGCGTGCTGAACTTCAACGCGCGCATGCCGATCCCGGAAGACGCCGGAGACTTCCGCCTGTTATCGCCGCGTGCCGCGGAAGCACTGCGGCAATTGCCGGAGCGAAACCGCTTCTTCAAGGGTCTGTCGAGCTGGATCGGCTTCAAGCAGATCCGCGTGCCCTTCGAACCGGCACCGCGTGTGCATGGCGCGTCGAACTGGAACATGCGGGCGCTGCTCGGCCTTTCGATCGAAGGTATCACCGCGTTTTCTTCCGCGCCGCTGCGCATCGCAAGCCTGCTTGGCATGCTGCTTTCGGCAACGGCGTTTCTGTTCGGCATTTGGATCCTGTTCGAGACGCTGATCCTGGGGCGCAGCGTGCCGGGCTATCCGTCGGTGATGGTCGGCATCATGGTGATCGGCGGCGTACAACTG
>JAEZFA010000263.1 GCA_023417665.1 Pseudomonadota bacterium
GCGGCGCCCACCAAGCCCCCGCGCTACCTGATGGAGCCGATGGTGCTCGCGCGCAGGATTCAGGCGCTCGAACTGACGCCGCAAGCCCGCGTGCTCGATATCGGCTGCGCGACCGGCTACTCGGCCGCCGTGCTTGGCCGGGTCGCGGGCCATGTGGTGGCGCTGGAGGAAGAGCCGGAACTTGCGGCCATCGCGAAATCCTCGGTGACCGCTTCGAATATCGAAGTGGTGCAGGGGAAGGCTGCGGCGGGCTGGAGCGCCGCAATGCCCTATGACGCGATCCTGCTCGGCGGAGCGGTGGAAGAAATTCCTGCGGCGCTGACCGCGCAGCTTCGCGATGGCGGCAGATTAGCCGCCGTGATTCGGTCCGATCGTGCGGCGCGCGCCACGCTGCTCGTGCGGACCGGGGACCACGTCAGCGCGCGGCGTCTGTTCGATGCGGCAATTCCGCCGCTGCCGGGCTTCGAGAAGCCGAAAAGCTTCGTTTTCTGACGTCTTCCGCGACGGAAGCGGTATCCTTTGTCGCGGACAGTGTTGCGGCAGCGCAGCAGTGCCCGGGGAAAGACCCCGCGAAGGCCGATCCGGCGTTTGCCAAGGGCGGCCGGTCCACTATTGTCCGAAGCACATCAGGGAACCCGATGACCGCTGCGCGAAAAGACGGCGGCCAGGGTGCGTATGTCGTCTATGGAATGGAAATATCCGCGTGCCTTGCGCCTGACCGGCGCCGCATGCGTACTGGCGGCCTCGACGATCGCGCTTTCTGCCCAGACGCTGGAGCAGGCGCTTGTGAATGCCTACTTCGCGAATCCGACGATCAACGCGCAGCGCGCGGCGACCCGCGTCGTGGACGAGCAGGTGCCGCAGGCCCTCGCGGGTTATCGGCCGCAGATTTTCGGCAACGCGCAGGCCGATATCGACCGCACCCGTACGCAGTCGCCGGCCGGCACCACGAACAACCGGAATTATCCGCGCGGCTACGGCGTCACGGCGCAGCAGAATCTCTTCAACGGATTCCAGACCGGCAATCTCGTCCGCTCGGCTGAAAGCCAGGTTCGCGCCGCACGCGAGACGCTGCGCAATACCGAGCAGAACGTTCTGCTGGACGCCGTCACCGCCTACATGAACGTCATTCGCGATGCCGCAATCGTGCAATTGCAGCAGCAGAACGTGCAGGCCCTGAACGAGCAGCTCCGCGCCACCAACGATCGCTTTCAGGTCGGCGAACTGACGAGGACGGATGTCGCGCAGGCGCAGGCGCGTCTTCGCGCTTCCGAATCCGCGCTGAGTGCGGCACAGGCGAACCTGAATGCGTCCCGCGCCAATTACCGCCGCGCGATCGGCACCGAAGCCGGCAAGCTCCGCGCGCCGAACCCTTACGAAAAGCTCCGGCTCGCGTCGCTGGATGCCGCGATTGCCGAAGCCTTCGGCAAGCATCCCGCGATCATGGCCGCGCGTCACGGCGTCGACACCGCGCAATTGCAGGTGAAGGTCGCCGAGGGATCGCTGCTTCCGCAGCTGAACCTCGAGGCGGGCGTGCAGCGCTTTTCCGATCCGTCGCCCGGCATCTACAATAATTTCGACATGAGCGCCGGGCTGCGGCTGACCGTGCCGATCTATCAGGGCGGCGCGGAATATTCGCGCGTCCGGCAGGCCAAGGAACTGACCGGCCAACGTCAGTTGGAGAGCGACGTGGTGCGCGATCAGGTTCGCGCGGCCGTAATCCAGTCGTGGGGTCTGGTTTCCGCGTCGCGCTTTCAAGTGGAAGCCGCGCAGTCGCAGGTCGCCGCCGCGCAGATTGCGCTGAACGGCGTGCGCGAGGAATACCGCGTCGGCCAGCGCACCACGCTTGACGTCCTGAACGCGCAAGCCGAACTGGTGAATGCGCGCGTCGCGCTGGTGATTGCGCAGCGCGATCGGGTCGTGGCCTCTTACTCGCTGCTTTCTTCCATCGGCCGCCTCACCATCGCGCAATTGGGTCTCGCAAAAGTGGAGCAGACCTACCGTCCCGAGAAGCACTACGAGCAGGTGCGGGACAACTGGTTCGGTCTCAGGACGCCGGACGGGAAGTAGAAACACACCGTCAGACGCAAATACGCGCAAATAGATGGGCCAAAGCGAATTCAGGCATTTGCTTGGCGGATTCGCGATGCCATAGTGCATTGTGGCGGTCGGGATGATTCCCGTGCGCTGCCAAGGGATTGTGGCAGGCGGCAGTACAATGTCTCAGAGTGCGCGTGCACAAGAACCGTCGATGGAGGAAATCCTGGCTTCCATCCGGCGGATAATCGCGGACGACAGCCCCGACACGGCAAGGCCCGTGGCGGCGGCGCCATCACCAAAATCCCAGCCCCAGCCCCAGCAGCGTTCCGCCGAGCCCGAACCCATGGCCATGAGCCAGGACGATATCGACGCCATGATGGCTGAAGACGCGGTCGAGGACGATGAAGTCCTCGATCTTGTCGAGCCCGTGGAGCAGCCGCGGGTAGCGCCGGCGGGCAACTTCCGCCAGGTACCCGCCAACGACATAACCTTTCGCGAGGATCCCGTGGTGGAGCCGGTGCGGGAGGTCTACGTCCAGCAGGCGCCGCCGAAGTCTGCGTCATCGCCCGCCGTTCCCGTGCAGGAGCGCCTGCTGTCGTCCGAAACGAATGCGGCCGTTACCGCGGCATTCGGCACCCTGGCAACCACCATCCTCGCGGAGAATTCCCGCTCCATCGAGGACCTCGTCCGGGAGCTTCTCCGGCCGATGCTGAAGGCCTGGCTCGACGACAACCTTCCCGGGATGGTCGAGCGGCTTGTCCGCGCCGAGATTGAGCGGGTATCCCGGGGCGGCCGCTGAACGGCTCCCGATACCGCCTTTGTTGACACTGCACCGCCGCTTTGGCTTTTAGGCGCAAGCCAAGTCAGGTCGTCCTGACTTGCCCAAGTTCAATTGCCGATCCCGGACCAGCCCGCGGTCGGCGGCCGGAATCCCGATGCTCGAAAAAACCTATCAGCCTGCCGAAATCGAAGACCGCATCTATCGCGCCTGGGAGGAAACCGGCGCGTTCAACTGCATGCGCCCGGAGCGCAAGGATGCCGCGCCGTATTCGATCGTAATTCCGCCGCCGAACGTGACCGGCTCGCTCCATATGGGCCACGCGCTCAACAACACGTTGCAGGACATTCTCGCGCGCTTCGAGCGCATGCGCGGGCGTGACGTGCTCTGGCAGCCCGGCACCGATCATGCCGGCATCGCGACCCAGATGGTCGTGGAGCGGCAGCTGATTGAGCGCCAGCAGCCGGGGCGGCGCGAGATGGGCCGTGAAGCCTTTCTCAAGCGCGTCTGGGAATGGAAGGCGGAGTCCGGCGGCACCATCGTCAATCAGCTGAAGCGGTTAGGAGCCTCCTGCGACTGGCGGCGCGAACGCTTCACCATGGACGAGGGACTTTCGCGCGCGGTCGTGAAGGTTTTCGTCGAACTCTATCGCGCGGGCCTGATCTACAAGGACAAGCGGCTCGTGAACTGGGACCCGAAATTGCTCACCGCGATTTCGGACCTCGAAGTGCAGCAGATCGAGGTCAAGGGCAATCTCTGGCACATCAAGTACCCGATCGAGAACTCGGACGAATTCATCGTGGTTGCCACCACGCGGCCGGAAACGATGCTTGGCGATACCGCGGTCGCGGTCCACCCCGACGACGAGCGCTATAAAGGGCTGGTCGGCAAGAACGTGATCCTGCCGCTGGTCGGCCGGAGAATTCCGATCGTCGCCGACGAGTATTCCGATCCGGAGAAGGGGTCGGGCGCGGTGAAGATTACGCCGGCGCACGACTTCAACGACTTCGAGGTCGGCAGGCGGCACGATCTGCCGCTCATCAACATCTTCACGACCGAGGCGAAGCTGACGCTGCGCGCCAACGAAGACTTCATGGCAGGCGCCGGTGGCGCCGATCTCGATGAAGTCCTGGCACTCGACGGGGCCGATCGCTTCAAGGCGCGCAAGGCCATCATCGAGATGCTGGAAGCGCGCGAACTGATGGTGAAGATCGAGCCGAACGTGCACATGGTTCCGCATGGCGACCGCTCGAATGTCGTGATCGAACCTTATCTCACCGACCAATGGTACGTCGACGCGAAGACCATGGCGCAGGAACCGCTGAAGGCGGTCCGCGACGGCCGCACCACGTTCGTGCCGAAGAACTGGGAGAAGACCTATTTCGACTGGCTCGAGAACCTCCAGCCCTGGACGATTTCCCGCCAGCTTTGGTGGGGGCATCAGATCCCGGCGTGGTACGGGCCCGACGGAAAGATCTTCGTCGCTTTGCATGAAGACGAAGCCAAAGCCGAAGCGAACAGGCATTACGGCAAGGACGAAACGCTCACGCGCGACGAGGACGTGCTCGACACCTGGTTTTCGTCCGCGCTCTGGCCGTTCTCTACGCTCGGCTGGCCGGATGAAACCGCGGAGCTGAAGCGCTTCTACCCGACCACCGTGCTCGTCACCGGCTTCGACATCATCTTCTTCTGGGTCGCCCGCATGATGATGATGGGGCTGCACTTCATGAAGGAAGTGCCGTTCAAGGACGTCTATATCCACGCGCTCGTCCGCGACGAGAAGGGCGCGAAGATGTCGAAGTCGAAGGGGAATGTCATGGATCCCCTCGAACTCATCGACCAGTATGGCGCGGACGCGCTGCGCTTCACGCTGGCCGCAATGGCCGCGCAAGGCCGCGACATCAAGCTCGCGACCTCCCGCGTCGAGGGCTATCGCAACTTCGCGACGAAAATCTGGAACGCGGCCCACTTCGCCGAAATGAACGGCGCGAAGCGTGTTTCTGGCTTTGATCCGAAATCGGCAAAGGAAACGCTGAACAAGTGGATTCTGAGCGAGGCCGAAAAGGCCGTCCGCGAAGTCACCGAAGCGATCGAGGCCTACAGGTTCAACGAGGCGGCGGGCGCGGCCTACCGCTTCGTCTGGTCGATCTTCTGCGACTGGTATGTCGAACTGTCGAAGCCGCTCCTGACCGGCGCGGACGGGGCCGCAAAGGAAGAGACGCAGGCAACCGCTGCCTTCGTGCTCGATGAGATCATCAAGCTCCTGCATCCCTTCATGCCGTTCATCACCGAAGAACTCTGGCGGGTGAAAGGCGAGGAAGGCGAGCCGCGGCAGTCGATGCTGGCAGTGGCCGATTGGCCCGCGCTTTCCGGCCTCGAAGATGCGCAGGCGGAGAGCGAAATCGGCTGGGTGGTCGATCTGATCACCGCGATCCGCTCCGTGCGCATGGAGATGAATATCGCGGGCGGCACGCAGATACCGCTCACGCTTGTTGCAGGCGCGCAAATCAGAACGCGCGCGGAACGCTGGATGGAAGCGTTGAAGCGCCTCGCGCGCCTCTCCGAAATCACATTCGCGGATGCGCCGCCGAAGGGCTCGGTCCAGTTGCTCGTTAGAGGCGAGGTTGCAGCGCTTCCACTCGCGGGTGTTGTCGATCTTTCCGCCGAGCGCGCGCGGCTGGAGAAGGAAATCGCCAAATGCGATGCCGATATCCAGCGCGTCGACAAAAAGCTCGAGAACAAGGACTTCGTTGCGCGTGCGCCGGAGGAAATCCTCGAGCTCGAGAAGGAGCGTCGCCGGGAAGCCGAAGAGCGCAAGGCGAAAATTCTCGAAGCGCTCGAACGCCTGAAGGGCGCGGCCTGAAAAATCTGTCCTGAGCGGCCTCACGGGCGCGTCCTGCGATAGCGGCGCGGATTCCACTCTGCTAGGTTTTTGCGCGACTCGGAGGTGGGGATGTCCGAGGAAGCGCGCAACGTCGCGATCCTGAAAGAGGCTTATCGCCTTTGGCACGAAACCAAGGGCAGGAGCGTTTCGCACTGGATTTCGATATGCGCCGACGCGATCGAATTCGGATCGATCGCGCAGGGCGCGCGCAGCGTGCCCTACATGACGCTTTATGAAGACGTCACCACGCTTGCCAAGTACTTTGCCGGCCTCGCGCTCGACTGGGAAATGATCGAATTCCGCACCGAGCATTTCCTTGCGCAGGGCGACCGCGTCGTGATGATCGGACGTTGCAGCTGGCGCGCCCGAAGGACCGGCGCCGTGGTCTGGACGCCGAAGGCGGATTCCTTCCGCATGAAGAACGGCAAGATCGTCGAGTTCTACGAGTTTTTCGATACCGCGCAGGTGCGCGACGCGATGGCTAACTGAATTTCCGGCTCAGAAACGCCGAGCCCATCAGCCCGTATCGCCAGGGCATCTCGACCGCTTTCGAGATGCCGATGCGCGGTCCCGCAACAAGCTCAGGAGCACTGTTCCGCGCGAAGACTTGAAACGGCGGGAGCCTGAGAGAAGCCCCGTTGTGCTTGTCGCGTGTGATGCCGAGCGCTTCACCGAGACGGCCGGGCCCCGAGCAAAGCAGCCGCTCGTCTTTCAGGCCGCGTCTGCGGCGCATCACCGGGAGCCCGGCGGTCGGCTCCAGTGCCCGGATCAGTATTCCGCTTGCCGAGCCTTCCGGCTCGCAGACGAAGTTCAGGCACCAGTGGATGCCATAGGAGCGATAGACATAGGCGTGTCCGGGCGGCCCGAACATCGCGGCGTTTCGTTCGGTCATGCCGCCGAAGGAATGCGCGGCGGGATCAGTATGGTGGTACGCCTCGACCTCGACGATCGTGCCGCCGACGCCGTCGACCAGGAGCGTGGCACCGATCAGTTCCGGCGCCACTTTGTGAACGCTGCGCGCGAAGAAGGACGGCTTCAAAAGCTTCAATTTTCCTCGAATCCTTGCTGAAAAGCCGCACCGCAGCGCAAAACGCATGTGGCGCATTGGCCACACCGTGACTCTATCGCCCTCGTCAGGGCGCTGCAGCTATCTCGCGCCGCGATGAAGCCATAAACCAACATGAATCCAACCCTGTAAGAACCGTGCCGGGGGCTGCAGGCGCAATTGCCTGCAATTTGGCGCGGACGAGGCCAAGTTCAATGGACGCCAAGACCTTCGATAAATCGAAACTGCCGAGCCGCCACGTCACGGAAGGGCCCGAACGCGCGCCGCACCGCTCGTATTATTATGCGATGGGTCTGACGAAGCAGCAGATCCATCAGCCGTTCGTTGGCGTCGCCTCCTGCTGGAACGAAGCCGCTCCCTGCAACATTGCGCTGATGCGCCAGGCCCAGGCCGCCAAGAAGGGCGTTGCCTCCGCCGGCGGGACGCCGCGCGAATTCTGCACCATCACCGTGACGGACGGCATCGCCATGGGCCATGCCGGCATGCGCGCTTCGCTGCCCTCGCGCGAGGCGATTGCCGATACCGTCGAACTCACGATGCGCGGCCACGCTTACGACGCGCTGATCGGCCTTGCCGGTTGCGACAAGTCGCTGCCGGGCATGATGATGGCGATGTGCCGGCTGAACGTGCCATCGATCTTCATCTATGGCGGCTCGATCCTTCCGGGCAAATTCCGCGGCCAGACCGTGACCGTGCAGGACATGTTCGAGGCGGTCGGCAAGCATTCGGTCGGCGCGATGACCGACGAAGACCTCGATGAAATCGAACAGGTTGCCTGTCCGTCCGCCGGCGCTTGCGGCGCGCAGTTCACCGCAAACACCATGGCGACGGTTTCCGAGGCGATCGGCCTCGCGCTGCCGTATTCCGCGGGCGCGCCCGCGCCGTACGAAATCCGCGATCAGTTCTGCACCGCGGCCGGCGAGAAGATCATGGAGCTGATCCAGCGCCGGATCCGTCCCCGGGACATCGTGACCCGCAAGGCGCTGGAGAACGCCGCGGCCGTGGTCGCCGCGACCGGCGGCTCCACCAATGGCGCGCTGCATCTGCCCGCGATCGCGCATGAATGCGGCATCAAGTTCGATCTCTTCGACGTCGCCGAGATCATGAAGAAGACGCCCTACATCGCCGACCTGAAACCCGGCGGAAAGTATGTGGCGAAAGACGTGTTCGAAGCCGGCGGCATTCCGCTGATCATGAAGACGCTGCTCGACAACGGCTATCTGCACGGCGAATGCCTCACCGTGACAGGCCGCACGATCGCGGAAAATCTCGCCAAGGTGAAATGGAACGCCGATCAGGACGTCGTCTATCCGGCCGACAAGCCGATCACGGTGACCGGCGGCGTCGTCGGCCTGAAGGGAAATCTCGCACCCGAAGGCGCGATCGTGAAGATCGCGGGCATGGAGCAGTCCATGTTGAAGTTCACGGGCCCCGCGCGCTGCTTCGACGGCGAGGAGGCCTGCTTCGATGCGGTGAAGAATCGCAAGTACAACGAAGGTGACGTGCTTGTGATCCGTTACGAAGGCCCGCGTGGCGGACCTGGCATGCGTGAAATGCTTGCCACGACTGCGGCGCTCTACGGACAAGGCATGGGCGGAAAAGTGGCGCTCATCACCGATGGCCGCTTTTCCGGCGCAACACGCGGCTTCTGCGTAGGACATGTCGGCCCCGAAGCGGCTGTTGGCGGTCCGATCGGTCTTCTCAAAGACGGCGATATCATCGAACTCGACGCCGTCACCGGTGCGCTCAACGTAAAATTGAGCGATGCCGAACTTGCCGAACGGAAAAAAGCCTGGATGCCGCGCGAGAACGGCGCGAAGTCGGGATACCTCTGGAAATACGCGCAGCAGGTTGGCAATGCGCGCGACGGAGCCATCACCCATCCCGGCGGTGGTGTCGAAGACAAAACTTATGCGGATATCTGAGACGATACGCGTTTCTGTTGCGGCTGCGATCGTGCTGTCCTGTGCGGGCAGTGCGGTCGCGCTCGACCCGGAAAAGCCGACGCCGCCCGCGGCATTGGCTCCGGCAAAGCCGATGGCGATTCTCGATGCGTTCAAGTCCGGCACCCAGGCCTTCATCGCGGGCGACCGCACGAAAGGCATGACGGCGCTTCAATATGCGGCCGAACACGGCCACGCCGGCGCGCAGTGGAAGCTCGGCCGCATCTATGCGGACGGCGATGGCGTGAAGGTCGACCGGTATCGCGCCTTCAAGTATTTCAGCCAGGTCGCGTCGCAGAACGCCGACACTTCACCGTTTCTGCCGCAGTCCCGCTTCGTCTCCAATGCCTTCGTCGCGCTCGGCAACTATCACCTCGACGGCATCCCGAACACAGAAGTGAAGGCCGATCCGCGCCGCGCGCTGCAGCTGTTCCGCTACGCCGCGACCTATTTCGGCGATGCCGACGCGCAGTATTATCTCGCGCGGCTCTATCTTGACGGACGCGGCGCCCAGAAAGATCCGCGCACCGCTGCGCGCTGGCTTTATTCGGCAGCGAACAAGGGCCAGTATCAGGCGCAGGCGCTGCTCGGGCAGATGATGATTCAGGGCGTGGGGCTGCCGCGGCAGGCCGCTCGCGGGCTGATGTGGCTGACGCTTGCGCTCGACGCCTCGCATGCACAAGGCGACGAGTGGATTCAGGACGCCTATAACGATGCCGTAAAAGGCACGACCGAAGACGACCGCATCGTCGCGCGGACTTATCTCGAGCAGTATCTGCGCGCCAATCGCTGAGACGTTACTGCAAAGGCAAAAAA
>JAEZFA010000192.1 GCA_023417665.1 Pseudomonadota bacterium
TTCATTCGTCTGCGTTTTTCCTAGAAACCTGCAACCGCCGAGATCGGCCGCGCGCGTTCGACGCGCTCCTTCTTGAGCAGGTCGGCCACGAGGAAGGCCATCTCGATTGCCTGCTCCGCGTAGAGGCGCGGATCGCAATGCGTGTGATAGCGGTCGCCGAGATCTGTATCCGCAATCGCCCGGGCGCCGCCGGTGCACTCGGTCACGTTCTGGCCGGTCATCTCGAGGTGAATGCCGCCGGCATGCGTGCCTTCGGCCGCGTGAACGGCAAAGAACTCGCGGACTTCCTGCAGGATCAGATCGAACGGACGGGTCTTGTAGCCGTTCGCGCTGACGGTGTTGCCGTGCATCGGATCGCACGACCACACGACCTTGCGGCCGTCCTGCTTCACCGCACGGACCAGACGCGGCAGGTGTTCTCCCGCCTTGCCGGCACCGAAGCGCGCGATCAGCGTGATGCGGCCTGCATCGTTCTCCGGGTCGAGGATCTCAAGGAGCTTGAGCAAGCCTTCCGGCGTGGTCGAGGGACCGCACTTGATGCCGATCGGGTTCTTGATGCCGCGGCAGAACTCGACATGCGCGTGATCGGGCTGGCGCGTGCGGTCGCCGATCCAGACCATGTGACCGGAGGTGTCGTACCAGTCGCCGGAGGTGGAATCGACGCGCGTCAGCGCCTGCTCGTAGCCGAGCAGCAGCGCCTCGTGAGACGTGTAGAAATCGGTCGTGCGCATTTCAGGATGCACTTCCGGATCAATGCCGCAGGCGCGCATGAAGTCGAGCGTCTCGGTGAGACGCGTGGCGAGCGCTTCGTAACGATCCGATTGCGGCGAGTCCTTCACGAAGCCGAGCATCCACTGATGCGCGTTCGAGATGTTGGCGTAGCCGCCGGTCGCAAACGCACGCAACAGATTCAGCGTCACCGCCGACTGGCGATAGGCTTCCAGCTGACGCTTCGGATCTGGGATGCGCGACTCTTCGGTGAATTCGGGGCCGTTGATGATGTCGCCGCGATAGCTCGGCAATTCCTTGCCGCCCTGCTTCTCCATGGGAGACGAGCGCGGCTTTGCGAACTGGCCGGCGATGCGGCCAACCTTCACGACCGGGGAAGCGGCGGCGAACGTCAGCACCACCGACATCTGCAGGAAGACGCGGAAGAAGTCGCGGATGTTGTCCGCGCGATGTTCGGCAAAGCTCTCGGCGCAATCGCCGCCCTGCAGCAGAAAAGCGTCCCCGTTTGCCACGGCGCCGAGCGCGCGCTTGAGCGCCCGCGCCTCGCCTGCAAAAACCAGCGGCGGAAAGGAGGCAAGCTGCTTCTCGACCTGTTCCAGTGCAGCCTGATCCGGGTAATCCGGGACCTGCACGATCGGCTTATTCCGCCAGGAATCGGGGGTCCAACGCTCTTTCATCTCGCATACTCCGCTCGCGGGCGTACCCGCTTGAGGCCGGGGGTTATAGCGGGGGTCGCCGCACGATGCCAGTTTTGCGGCCCGGGCCTGGCGCGGCGGGTCGAAACTTACGCAGCGGCCCGTAGCGTCGGCGTCAGCACGCTTGAAGGCGTCGATTTCGCGTGAAGAATGCGTGCCATGGCCGCTTTGCACCCCGAAACGCCGACCGAATTTCGTGCCGCCGACGGCTATGCGCTCGCGGCGACGATCTTTGAACCTGCGCAAGCCGCCCGTGCAGTCGTACTGATCGGGGCGGCGACCGCCGTTCCGCGCGGCTACTATGCAAAATTCGCACGCTACCTTGCGGGCGAAGGCTTCAAGGTCGTGACCTTCGACTACCGCGGGATCGGCGGATCAAAGCCCAAGGGCGGGCTGCGCGGCTTCAGGGCGCGAATGCGCGACTGGGCCGCACTCGATCTCACCGCGATGATCGACCACGCCGAAACGCTCGCCGGCGGAAAGCCGCCGCTCTATGTCGGGCACTCCTTCGGCGGACAGGCGCTCGGACAACTGCCGAACAATCACAAAGTCAGCCGCGCGCTCTTTGCGGCCTCGCAGATCGGCTACTGGAAACTTTTTCCCGCGCCCGAGAAATATCGCGTGTGGTTCATGCTGCGCGTGCTTGGGCCCGCGCTCTACACGATCTTCGGCTATGTGCCGGGCAAGCTCGGCATGGGCGAAGACTTGCCGAAGGGCGTGTTCAAAGAGTGGGCCGGCTGGTGCATGAAGCCGCGCTATCTCTTCGATGACGAGACGCTGGAAGCGCGGAAGAACTTTCCGAACTATCGCGGCGCCTTGCGCGCGATCGGCATGAGCGACGACGACTGGGCGCCGCCGGTGACGGTTGTAGGACTGCTCGCAGGTTACACCGGCACGACACCGGAGCACATCACGGTCACGCCGAAAGCCGCCGGCCAGAAGAAGATCGGGCACTTCGGCTATTTCCGCGAAGCCTCGCGCGAGCCCTTGTGGCGCGAGGCGGCGGAGTGGCTCGCGCGCGACTGAAGTTACTTCAGCCGCTTGATGATGGTGTTCGCGACTTCGGCGCCGACCAGCGCCGCGCCGCCGCAGGTCTGCGCGAATTCCCCCGCGACCGCTTCGCCGGCGAAGAACACCTTCTCCGCCAACGGACGCTTGAGTGCCGCGCGCGCCGCGAAGTGCCCGGGCAGTGCTGCCGAATAGGCACCGCGCACCCACGGGTTGCGCGGCCACTGCGTGAAGTCGGACTTCACGATATGGCTGCTCGCCTTCTCGCCGAACACGCGGTTCAGCGCCTGCGACGCGAAATCGACGGCGGCTTCCCGCCCCTGCGCGGTCAAATTCCACGCGAAGTCACCGCCGACGAAGCCGATCATCATCGGAAATTCGAACGGATGACAGATGAAGTAGA
>JAEZFA010000019.1 GCA_023417665.1 Pseudomonadota bacterium
GGTGTCGACCTCGGCGGGTTCGCCGACGAAGCCCAGATCGATCGCTTTTTCAATGTTGGAGTCGCGGTCGCGGGTGGTGCGGGTGACCTTCTTCGCCTTCACCATGTTGCCGTCCTTGCCGCACAGGCCGACGGCGCGCCCGCCGGCTTCGTTGATGAAGCCGACGATCTGCTTGTTGATGGAACCGGCGAGCACCATTTCCACGACTTCGACCGTCTTCTGGTCGGTGACGCGCAGGCCGTCCTTGAACTCGGACTTGATGCCGAGCTTGTCCAGCATCTGGCCGATCTGGGGGCCGCCGCCATGGACCACCACGGGATTGATGGCGGTCTGCTCCAGAAGCACGATGTCGCGGGCGAATTCTCGGGCGAGGCGGTCCTCGCCCATGGCGTGGCCGCCGTATTTCACCACGACGATCTCGTCGTCATATCGCTGCATATGCGGCAGCGCCTGCGCAAGAATGCGCGCCTGTTCGTGTGCGTCCGCGGGGATGGCCTCGTTGCTCATGAAACTCGCTTCCGGATGTTGCGGAACTTTCTAGCCGATTTGGCCGAAGGAGCAAAAGGGCAGGGCCTCCCGGTTTCGTTCATGTTGCCTTCATCCCGCCGGGATTATCGGCGAACCGGGCGTCGAAACCGGCGGGGCAATACCAGCTTTAACATGATGACGGATGTGAACCCGCGGCCGCGCCGGCCCGGCGATTTCTCGCGCGGCACGATCGCGGCGCTGTTCGTGCTCCTGAGTGCGGTTGCGGCCATGCCGGTGCTTACGCACCCGCTGCCGCCGCTTTCGGATTACGTAAATCACCTTGCCCGCATGCATGTCATCACCGCGATCGATTCCGATCCGCTGCTCGCGAAGTATTACGAGGTGGACTGGGCGGTGATCCCGAACCTTGTGATGGATCTGATCGTCCCGGTCCTGCACCGCTTCATGAATGTCTATCTCGCGGGCGAGATATTCCTGATTTCAATTTTCGTGCTGACGCTTTCGGGCACGCTTGCGCTCAACCGCGCACTTTACGGCTACTGGTCGGCCATGCCGCTTATCGCCTTTCCGCTGCTCTACAACGGCGTGTTGCTGGTCGGGCTGATGAACTATCTGTTCGGGATCGGCATCGCGCTCTGGGCGCTCGCGAGTTGGATCTGGTTGCGCGAACGCGCCTGGCCATGGCGCTATGTCGCTTCCTCGATCTTCGTGATCGCGTTGTTCTTCTGCCATCTTTTTGCAGCCGGTCTCTACGGGCTCGGGCTCCTGTCCTACGAACTCTATCGCGCATGGAGTGGCGGCTGGCGCATCTCGTTCCACCGCTTTGCAATCTTTGCCTCCGCGGGCTTGCCGTTTCTCGTCGTGCTGCCGCTTCTCTATGTCAGTCCGACGCTGACGCTCGCCAATCTCAACTTCTGGGAAGCGAACGGCAAGATCGATGGCGTGATGCTCGTCTTTACAACCTATTACGATCTGGTCGCGATCGCGCTGGCCGCGGTGGTGATCGCGGCAGGGCTATGGGCCATGCGCTATCGCGTGCTGCATTTTCATCGATTCGGCTGGTTTCTGCTCGCGGTCGGCGGCGTGACCTATCTTGCGATGCCGCGCGTGATCTTCGCGACCTTCATGGCGGACCAGCGATTGCCGATCGGCCTCGCCTTCATGGTCGTCGCCTGCATGCATCTTGAGCTGACACGCAAGGCGGTGCGGCAGGGCTTTGCCGCGGTCCTTTTCGTGCTGCTCGCGATCCGGGTCGCGGAAGTGCAGGTAGTCTGGCAGCAGCTTTCGGGCGCGACGCTGGATTTTCGTAACTCGATTTCGTCGATCACGCCGGGTTCGCGGGTGCTTGTGGTCTATGCCGACGGCAGCGCCGGCGATAACGCCCGCGATCTCGCCTATATCCATGCCGCCTGCCTTGCCATGATCGAGCGCTCGTCACTGGTCACGACCGCCTTCACCGTGAAAGGCAAGCAGATCCTCCATGTCCGCAACGAATACAGTCACATCGCTGACGTCGAGGACGGGACGCCGCCGAACCTCGGTCAGTTCCTGATCGCCGCCGATCTGGAAGGCGACGAGATCGACAATTACTGGGACGGCTGGCCGCGCAATTTCGACTACGTCTATCTCTTGTTCACCGAGCACGACGCGCCGAATCCGGATACCGAGCGGCTTGAACTCGTCAAGGAAGGCCGGCGCTTCCAGCTCTACCGCGTGCTGCGTCCCAAGCCGGAGAAAGAAGCGCCTGCGGCAACGGTGCCGGCGCAGTAAGGCGGCGCTCAGACGTTGGGCGGGTAGCCCCGCTCGTTCATCAACCGCACGATCGCGGCACGGACTTCCGCGATGCCGTCGCCTTCATAAGAGGAGGTCGCGAAGACTTCCGGGAAAGCGGCCGGGCGCTTTGCGATCGCGGCTTGCGTTTCCTCGATGCGTTTCGGCAGATCGGCGGCTTTTACCTCGTCGCATTTCGTGAGCACGACCATGTAGCTCACGGCAGTCTTGTCGAATTCGTCGAGCATCTCGGCGTCGTTCTTCTTTACGCCGTGCCGCGCGTCGATCAGCACGATGACGCGGCCCAGGTTCGCGCGCTTCTGCAAGTAAACCCGCACGAAGCCGCTCCACGCCTTGACCTTTTCCTTGGCGGCCTTGGCGTAGCCGTAGCCCGGCAGGTCCACGAGCACGAGGTCGCCTTGCGACTTGAAGAAGTTGATCTGCTGCGTGCGCCCCGGCGTGATCGAGACGCGGGCGAGCGCCTTGCGGTTGGTCAGCGCGTTGATCAGGCTCGACTTGCCGACATTCGAGCGGCCCGCGAAAGCAACCTCGATGCCGCGCGGTTTCGGCAGCGCATCGGGTTTGTCGGCGCCGGCGAAGAACTCGAACTCGCCCGCGAATAGCTTGCGGCCGGTTTCGATTTCGCGCGAGGTGAAGGTCATGGTCATTGAGGGCCTGATGGTAAGGAACCGCGCGGCGTGAAGAATCTATCTTATACTCGTCATGCCCGGCCTTGTGCCGGGCATCCACGCCTTAACAGCGCTTCAATTCAGTGAAGACGTGGATGGCCGGGACAAGCCCGGCCATGACGAAATACTACTACTATCGCGCTCACGCGCCCATCTCTTCGCGCTCGGAGGAAAGTTGAAGCCATTCGGCCTCGGCTTTTGCCAGCGCGTCGGAAGCCCGCGCACGCGCGGCACCGATGGAGGAGGCTTCGCGCGGGTTGCGCGTATGCAGGTCGGCGTCGGAAAGCGCCGCGTCCAGCCGCGAGATTTCTTCCTCGAGTTTCTGCACTTCGGTTTCGAGCGAGGCGATCTTCTTGTTGAGATTGCCGAGCGAAGGCTTGGCGGCCGCCGCCTTGTTGGCCGCGCGCCGTTCCTTGCCGGTCATGCGTTCGCCCCCGGAACCGCCGAGCACTTCGCGGCGATACTGGTCGAGGTCGCCCTCATAGGGCTTCACGGTGCCATTGCCGACGAGCCAGAGTCGGTCGGCACAGGCTTCCAGCAGATGCCGGTCGTGGCTAACGAGGATCACTGCGCCCGGATAATCGTTCACCGCTTCGATGAGCGCTGCACGCGCCTCGATGTCGAGATGGTTGGTCGGCTCGTCGAGGATCAGGAGATGGGGGCCGTGGAAGGCGGCAAGACCGAGCAGGAGCCGCGCCTTCTCGCCGCCGGATAACTGCGAGACTTTGGTGTCGGCCGCGGCGGCCGAGAAGCCCATCTCGGCGGCGCGGGCGCGGATTTTCGATTCATGCGCGCCCGGCATCAGCGCACGGACATGCTCGGCCGGCGAATGCTCCGGGTTCAGTTCGTCGAGTTGATGCTGCGCGAGATAGGCGACTTCCATCTTGGATGCGCGCACCACCTTGCCGCCTTCCGGCTGCAGGCGTTCTGCGAGGAGCTTCGCGAAAGTCGATTTGCCGTTGCCGTTGGGACCGAGCAGCGCGATGCGGTCGTCCTCGTCGATGCGCAGTTCGAGATTGCGCAAAATCGGCTTGCCGGGCTCGTAGCCGACCGACACCCCGTCATAGACGATGATCGGCGGCGAGAGCGTCTTTTCCGGGTGGCGGATCGAGATCGCGGCGGGCGCGTCTTCGATGTGCGCCGAGAGCGGCTCCATCTTCGCGAGCGCCTTCATGCGCGACTGCGCCTGCCGGGCCTTGGAGGCCTTGGCCTTGAAGCGGTCGACGAAAGCCTGCATGTGCGCGCGGGCCGCGTCCTGCTTCTTGCGCGCCTTTTCGTCGAGCACGAGCTTCTCGCGCCGCTGGCGGTCGAAGGAGGAGAAGTTGCCGCGATAGAGCTTCAGCTTCTTCTGGTCGAAATGCAGGATATGCGAGACCGAGGTGTCGAGCAGGTCGCGGTCATGCGAGATCAGAATGATCGTGCGCGGATATTTCGCGAGATAATCCTGGAGCCACAGCGTGCCTTCGAGGTCGAGATAATTGGTCGGTTCGTCGAGCAACAGGAGATCGGGCTCGACGAAGAGCAGTGCGGCAAGTGCGACCCGCATGCGCCAGCCGCCCGAATAGGACGAGCAGGGCCGCGCTTGCGCCGCTTCATCGAAGCCAAGCCCCGCGAGAATTTTTGCGGCCTTCGCCGGCGCGGAATAGGCGTCGATATCGACGAGCCGGATTTCGATTTCGGCAATCCGCATCGGGTCGGTTGCGGTTTCGCGCTCGGCGAGCAGCGACGCGCGCTCGGTATCGGCGGCGAGCACGCGATCGATCAGGCTGTCCGGGCCAGCGGGCGCTTCCTGCGCGACCCGGCCGATGCGGGCGCGGGCCGGTTTGTGGATCGAGCCGGTTTCGATGTCGATTTCGTTCTCGATCGCGCGGAAGAGCGTGGTCTTGCCGCAGCCGTTGCGGCCGACCACGCCGACATGCGCGCCTTCCGGAATCGAGACGGAAGCGTGGTCGATGAGGAGCCGCCCCGCCACGCGGAGCGAGATATCGTCGAGTACGATCATGGGGGCAGCTTCTAGAGCAAAGCGGTGCGAGTGGAAAATATTTCGTCATGGCCGGGCTTGTCCCGGCCATCCACGTC
>JAEZFA010000050.1 GCA_023417665.1 Pseudomonadota bacterium
GATCGAACTGATCTCCGACGGCTCCTCAGTCGCGGTGCGCAACCGGACGCTTGCGACGCAGGATATCTATCCGCTGTCGCAGACGCCGTTGCGCTTTCTCCTCGCCGAGAAAATCGATCTCCTGCGCGACAGCAATGTCACCGCGGTATTTCAGGACGACATGTTCATCACGGTCGTGATCGATGAGAAGTCGGCGATCGCGGGAACGCATCGGCTGCGCATGCTGTTCGGCGCAAAGGACAATCAACTGAAGCAATGGACCATCACCGATCCGCAGGGCTTCGACACCACCGTGTCGGTTTATGATCTCGACGCCAAGACCCGCCCCGATCCCGGGCTGTTCCGGATCGATTTCACGCGCTATCAACAGTGATTGCGGCGGTCGGGCCGCACGCCGGCACGTAAATGACCTTCTCCGTCGCTACCTGGAATATCAATTCCGTCCGGCTTCGTTTCCCGCAGGTGAAGCGCTTTCTTGCGCGCTTTAAGCCCGACGTCTTGTGCTTGCAGGAAACCAAGTGCCCGGACGACAAGTTTCCGCTCGCCGACTTCGCAAAGCTCGGCTATCCGCATATCGCGCTGCACGGACAGAAGGGCTATCACGGCGTCGCCGTGATCTCGCGCCATCCTTTCGAAGACCAGACCCGCGATTTCTTTTGCGGCAAGAGCGATGCGCGCCATGTTTCGGCAACTTTCGAACGTGGCGCCGAACTGGAAAAGCCGCTCACCGTACACAACTTCTATGTGCCGGCTGGCGGCGACATTCCCGACCCGCTGCTCAATCCCAAGTTTGAACACAAGCTTCAGTTTCTGGACGAGCTTGCCAACTGTTCAGTGACGAAGGCTGCTGGAAGCGGCACGCGCTCGGTTCTGGTCGGTGATCTCAATGTCGCGCCGAGAGAGAACGACGTCTGGAGCCACAAGCAAATGCTGAAGGTGGTCAGCCACACGCCGGTCGAAGTCGACAAGTTCGAACATGCACGCGCGTCGGGAAAGTGGATCGACGTGATGCGCGGCTTCGTGCCCGACGACGAAAAGCTCTACACTTGGTGGAGTTATCGCGCCGCCGACAACTGGAAAGCGGCGGATCGCGGCCGCCGGCTGGATCACGTCTGGGCAAGCCCGGCGCTCGAAGGCGCCGCACAAAGTATGAAAGTATTCAAGCCGTCTCGCGGCTGGCAGCAGCCGTCAGATCATGTGCCGGTGATCGTGGATTTCGCGCTTTAGCTCGCGCCGTCCTGCTCGAAGCGCGGCAGCACCGTATCGAGATCGCTGAGCGCAACCTTCACGCGGCGCGCGACCATGGCGCGAAGCGCTTGCGCGGCATTGGGGTCGCTTTCGAGCACGCGAAGGAACACGCCGCGCGAAACCTTGAACAAGGTAGAATGTTCGACGGCGATTGCAGCGACAGGCCGGTCTGCTTCGACAATCAGCGCGCTTTCTCCGATCAGCGCACCGGCCTGCACCAGTGCCGGTTCGTCGAACGCCCGCTCGTTCGCGCGTCGTAGCCGGATCACGCCGGCGAGGAGCACATAGGCGCCGTCGGCGGGCTCGCCGCCCTCAAATAAAGTATCGCCCGCACGCAGGTGAATCTTCTCGGTGCTGATCGCGAGCACACGCAAAGCATCGGGTCCGAGAACACGAAAAGTGGAAATCCGGCGCAGGAAGCGAATATCGTCGTCGAGCGCCATCGCGATCCTAGGGAACGAGCTTGTATCCGCCGCCTTCGGTTACCAGCAGCGTGGCGTTGGAAGGATCTTTCTCAATCTTCTGTCGAAGCCGGTAGATATGCGTTTCGAGCGTATGCGTCGTGACGCCGGAATTATAACCCCATACTTCCGTCAGCAGCTGGTCGCGCGGCACCGATGATTTTCCCGCACGATACAGATAGCGCAGGATAGCGGTTTCCTTTTCCGTGAGCCGGGTCTTCTTGCCCTTGTCGTCTACGAGAAGTTTCGCGCCCGGACGGAACGAGTAATGACCAACCGGAAAGATCGCGTCTTCGCTCGCTTCATGGCTGCGAAGCTGCGCGCGGATGCGGGCGAGCAGCACCGCAAATTTGAAGGGCTTGGTGACGTAATCGTTCGCACCGGCCTCGAGGCCGAGCACCGTATCGGAATCGGTGTCGTGGCCGGTCAGCATGATGACCGGCGACTTGAAGCCGTTCTTGCGCATGACGCGCACGGCCTCGCGGCCATCCATGTCGGGCAGGCCCACGTCCATGATCAGAAGATCGATGTGACCCTGCTTGGCGCGCTCGATCGCAGCCTGCGCATTGTCGAGCGATTCGGTGCTAAATTCCTGATGCAAAGCGAGCTGCTCGATCAGCGTCTCGCGAAGCTCCGCGTCGTCATCGACGACGACAATCGTCCGGGCGTTGGCCATGAGGCGGTCGGTTCCGTTTTTTTCTTCATTGGCGGGAGTAACGAACCTCCCCTTGCCAAGCAAGGGTTTGACATTACACGCTTTTGTGTAGGAGCGAAAATTGCGCGGAGAAATCCGGTGAAAAGAGCGGGGCTCGGCCTGATTCGGGTATCGGCGGCGGCTGGCTGCCCAACCCGCGGGCATCTCCTTGCCGGACATCGCGTTTTTCCGGTGGCGCTGGGCCGGGGCGGCATCCGAACAGACAAGCGCGAGGGCGACGGCGGGACCCCGCGCGGCCGCTTCCGGCTGGTTCGGCTCTGGTGGCGGGCAGACCGCCTGCCGCGTCCGCGTACGGGGCTGTCGCTGCGCCGCATCCGCAAGGAGGATGGCTGGTCGGAGGACCCGCGCGACCGCAACTATAATCGCCCGGTGCGGCTTAACCCACAAAGCAGCGCGGACCGGCTTTGGCGCGAGGATCATCTCTACGACCTGATCGTCGAGCTTGATCACAATACGCGGCCCCGCATTCCCTACCGTGGCAGTGCGGTCTTCATTCATTTCGCGCGCCAAGGCTTCACGCCAACGGCAGGTTGCGTTGCACTAAAGCTCGGCGACCTGCAGAAGCTGCTCGCCTTGCTGGCACGGAATTGCTGGATCGAGATTCGCTGAGATTATTTGCCGAGCGAAAAGCGGTAAGCGGTCGCGAACGTGATCCAATGCGATTTCTCGCCGTTGAGATTTCTGCCGTAGAGAATGTCGGCGCTCCAGGCATCTACTGGCCTCCAGCGCAATCCGACTTGACCGCGCGGACGCACCACGCTGCGATTGGTGAGATCATCGACGTTACCGGCAAGACCGAAAATCTCGGCCGTGAAGATCCAGCTGTTCTGTATCGTGCGTAGATCGATGCCAGCGCCATAGGCGACAAAGTCGCGCTGCAGCACGCGGTCATGCGTGTAGCCGAGATTGAAGTTTACGCGCGCCTGCGGCGACAGCCGCACGGTCGAAGGGATCAGAATCGTAACTGAGGTATTGTCGCCCGTCGCCGCATCGAACGTACCGAAGGTCGATACCGCAAGGCCGAACACACCGACGTCGCTGTCCTTCAGCTTTACCTTTATTTTCGGCGTGACGGCGCTCGCCCATTCGCCATCGGCGCGCGATCGATCGAACTGCGCTGCAAATTCAGTCCAGCGCTGAAGCTCGAAACCGCAGGCGCCGCTGAAGGCGGCGAAGAAGTCTCGATTCTTCGCGAACGAACTCCACGCCTCGATCTTGCAGCCGTCCGCAACCTCGGAAGTATCAAACGCCCCCGCGCCCGGGCGAATATCAGCACAGGGCTAGGTAGCCGTCCACGCACTTTGAGGAACGGCTCAGCCAGCTTTTGGCCGGCTGCCAAATATCGCGCTGCCGACCCGCACATGGGTGGCACCGAGGTTGATTGCACTCTCGAAGTCAGCGCTCATGCCCATGGAGAGCAGCTTCAAACCGTTGCGTTCCGCAATTCTTTTCGTAAGCGCAAAATGCGGCGCAGACGCTTCTTCCGCCGGCGGGATGCACATCAGACCAGCGATATCTAACGCGTAGACTTCGCGGCATTGCTTGATGAATGCATCTGCGTCCTCCGGCAGCACCCCCGCCTTCTGCGGCTCGGCACCGGTATTTACCTGAACAAAAAGACGCGGCGAACGGCCCGCTTTCTGGATTTCCTTCGCAAGTGCATCGGCAAGCCTGTCGCGATCCACGGTCTGGATCACATCGAACAGTTCGATGGCGTCTCTCACCTTGTTGGTTTGCAGCGGCCCCACCAGATGCAATTCGGCCTCGGAGAATTCGTTGCGAAGCCCGGGCCATTTGGCCCGCGCTTCCTGCACCCGGTTTTCGCCGAAAACCCGGTGGCCCGCCGCCAGCACCGGGCGGATTTCATCGGCTTCGAATGTCTTGGAAATGGCAATCAGCGTAACCGAGGAGGGCTCCCGGCCGGCCCCGCGGGCTGCTTTTTCGATTTGACCCCTGACATAGGCCAAGTTTTCGACTGCACTTTCGCTCATGCCGGCTATCTCACCCGCCGGACCGGCGCTGACAAGCCTAAAGCATTGCTTGGTGTGCCGATTCGTGGTCCAAACCGCCGGTTCCTAAGCCCAAGCAAGACCGATGAAAAACGAGCGTTACAACGCCCGCGCGGCCGAGCCCCGCTGGCAGAAAATCTGGGAAGAGCGCGAGATCTTCAAAACGAAGAACGATGACCCGCGCCCGAAATATTATGTGCTTGAGATGTTCCCCTACCCGTCAGGGCGCATCCACATGGGGCACGTGCGCAACTACACCATGGGCGACGTGGTTGCGCGCTACATGCGCGCCAAGGGCAGGAATGTGCTGCATCCCATGGGCTGGGACGCTTTCGGCATGCCGGCCGAGAACGCCGCGATGCAGAATAAGGTTCATCCGAAGAAGTGGACCTACGAAAACATCGAGACTATGAAAAAGCAGCTCAAGTCGATGGGCCTCTCACTCGACTGGAGCCGCGAAATCGCGACCTGCGACCCGAGCTATTATCGCCACCAGCAGAAAATGTTTCTCGACTTCTGGAAGGCAGGCCTCGTCGAGCGCAAAATTTCCAAGGTGAACTGGGATCCGGTCGACATGACCGTGCTCGCAAACGAGCAGGTCATCGACGGCAAGGGCTGGCGTTCGGGTGCTGAAGTCGAGCAACGCGAACTGACTCAGTGGTTCTTCAAGATCACCGACTACTCGCAGGAATTGCTCGACGCGCTCGACACACTCGACCGCTGGCCGGAAAAAGTCCGGCTGATGCAGAAGAACTGGATCGGCCGCTCGGAAGGCTTGCTGTGCCGGTTCATGCTGGCAAAGCCGGAAGGCGAATTTTCCGAGGTCGAGGTCTTCACGACGCGTCACGATACGCTGTTTGGTGCAAGCTTCGTCGCGATCTCGCCCGATCACCCGATCGCAAAAGCAATTGCCGCGAAGAGCCCGCAGGCGGCCGCTTTCATCGAAGAGTGCAAGAAAGTCGGCACCGCACAGGAAGCGATCGATAAAGCCGAGAAGCTTGGACACGATACCGGCTTGCGCGCGAAGCATCCGCTCGATGAGTCTTGGGAGCTACCGGTTTACATCGCGAACTTCGTGCTGATGGATTACGGCACGGGCGCTATTTTCGGCTGCCCCGCACACGACCAGCGCGACCTCGACTTCGCGCGCAAATACGGCCTGCCCGTTCGCCCCGTGGTCGTGCCGGAAGGCGTCGATCCGAAAACGTTCGAAATCGGCGATGAGGCCTATGTCGAAGACGGCCGGCTCGCGAATTCGCGCTTCCTCGACGGCATGACCATCGACGAGGCGAAGGAAGTAGTCGCAAAGCGGCTGGAGCAGGAAACCCGCGGCAATCGCCCGGTGGCGCAGCGGCGCGTGCAATTTCGCCTGCGCGACTGGGGTATTTCGCGCCAGCGCTATTGGGGTTGCCCGATCCCGGTGATCCACTGCGAGAAGTGCGGCGTGGTCGCGGAGAAGGACGAAAATCTTCCGGTCACGCTGCCCGAGGACATTGAATTCGACCGTCCCGGAAATCCTCTCGACCGTCACCCGACCTGGACGAAGGTCGCCTGCCCGCAATGCGGCGGCCCTGCGCGTCGCGAAACCGACACCATGGATACCTTTGTCGACTCGTCCTGGTACTTCCTGCGTTTCACGGCGCCGGATGCGCAGCAGCCGACCGACCTGAAAGCTGCGGATTACTGGATGCCGGTCGATCAGTATATCGGCGGTGTCGAGCACGCGATCCTGCATCTCCTCTATTCGCGTTTCTTCACCCGCGCGATGAAGAAGACCGGACACGCAAATATCGACGAGCCGTTCAAGGGGCTCTTCACGCAGGGCATGGTGGTGCACGAAACCTACCAAAAGCCCGACGGCACTTTTGCGTCGCCCGCGGAAGTGAAGATTGAAATGGTGGGCGAGAAGCGTGTCGCAACGCTGCTCTCGAACGGCGACCCCGTTGTCATCGGCCCGATCGAGAAGATGTCGAAATCGAAGCGCAATACCGTCGATCCGGACGACATCATGGAAACTTACGGCGCGGATGTTGCGCGCTGGTTCATGCTGTCGGATTCGCCGCCCGAGCGCGACGTCGAATGGACCGAAGACCGCGTGCAAGGCGCTTCCCGCTTCGTGCAACGGCTCTATCGGATTGCGAACGAGCTTGCCGAGATCGGCGCGAAACCCGGCACCGCGAAGCCGGCGGAGTTCTCGCAAGCGGCAACTTCGGTTCGCAAGGCCGCACATGTTGCGCTCGCCCGGGTCGGCGAAGACATCGAGAAGCTGCGTTTCAATCGTTGCGTCGCACACATTTATGAAGCGGCGAATGCAATCGGCGCCGCGGTAGACGCTAATCGAAATCCTTCGCCCGATATCGCCTGGGCCTTCCGCGAAGCCGCGGAGATTCTTGTGCGGATCGCGGCACCGATGATGCCGCATCTGGCTGAAGAGTGCTGGACCACGCTCGGGCACAAAAAACTGATCGCTGAAGAATCCTGGCCGGAGGTCGAGGCCGCCCTCCTCGTAGAAGACACAATTACCCTGCCTGTTCAGATCAACGGGAAGAAGCGGGCGGATGTAACGGTTTCGCGTGACGCGCCGGCTTCGGAGGTCGAAAAGGCCGTGTTAGCATTGGATGCGGTACAAGCGGCGCTCGCCGGAAAAGCGCCGAAGCGGATCGTGGTGGTCCCGCAGAGAATCGTGAATGTCGTTGCGTAAGCTAATAAAATCAAAGGCTTGGCCGCGGCTTGCGGGTATCCTGCTGCTGTCGGGGGTTCTGGCCGGCTGTTTTCAGCCGATGTACGGCCAGTCGACCTTGTTCGGCGCCGGCGCCAAGCTCCGCGACGAATTGCGGCAGGTCGAGATTCTCGAGATTGACGGCCGGCTCGGCCAGGAAATCCGCAACGACCTTATTTTCGAGCTGACCGGCGGCCAGGGCAACCCGGTCGGCGCTCCCTATAAGCTCGCGATGACGATCACCTCGAGCTCACAGACCCCGCTGGTCGATGTCGCATCCGGGCGTGCGACCTCCGAAACCGTAGTGCTCGACGTGACCTATCGGCTGCTCGACGTCACGAGCAACCGCGTCGTGCTCACCGAGCGTGCGCTGGCTCGCATTTCCCTGGACCGCTCCCAGCAGCGCTACGCCGCGATGCGCGCAATCCGCGATGCACAGAATCGGGCTGCCAAGCTCGTCGCCCAGCAGATCCGCTCGCGCCTTGCGTCCTATTTCCTGACCCGGACCTGAAGCGCCGCAATGGTCGCGCTTCCACGAGGCGACTACGACTCTTTTGTCGAAGATCCCGATCCGCGCTACCCGATCGTTTTGATCTACGGCCCGAACCGCGGCCTCGTCAGCGAACGGATCGCGACGCTTCTGAAGAATGCGCGCGGCAAATCTGCCGACGATTTCACCGTTGTGACGCTCGACGGCGACGCGCTTGCTTCCGATGCGGGACGGCTTTCCGACGAAGCCCGCACCATCGGTCTTTTCGGGGACAAGCGTATTCTGCATGTGCGTGCCGGCGGCCGCTCTTTCACTGACGGGCTGAAGCCGCTGCTCTCCGATCCGGCACAGGATACGATGATTGCAATCGAGGCCGGCGATCTTGCGAAAAGCTCGCCGCTTCGGGCGGCCTGCGAGGGCGCGAAGTCCTGCGCCGTTATCCCCTGTTATGACGACGACGCTCGCACCATCGGTGCCCTGATCGAAAGCTCGGTTTTGCGCGCAGGCCTTGCCATCGATCGTGACGCCAGGGAAGCGCTTGTCAGCTTGGTCGGATCGGACCGGCTTTCTACCCGGGCCGAAATCGAGAAGCTGATTTTCTACGTGGGCGAGGCCAAGCGCATCACGCTTGCCGATGTGCGCGCCGTGGTTGCCGACGCCTCAGGCCTTGCGCTCGACGACATGCTCGATGCGGCAAGCGCGGGAGACGCAAAAGCCGCACTCCGGGCGTTCGCGCAGGCCCGCGAAGGCGGCACCACACCCGCAAGCATTCTCAATGCCGCAATCCGGCATTTGTCGCAGTTGCATCGCCTCAGTCTTCAGATCAAAGCGGGCGAGGACGCGGAGAGCGTGTTGAAGAAAAATCGTGTTTTCTGGCGCCGCCTCGACGATCACAAGCGCGCTCTGCGCAGGCTCGGGCCGCAAACCATTGAAAGCGTTTTGATCACGCTTGGTGACGCCGAACTGGAATCCCGCCGCAATGCCGCGCTTGCCGATGTAATTGCAGAACGCGCGATTCTTTCGCTGGCGGAGCGCGGTAAGCGAAAAGCAGGTTAAAACAAGGCCTTTTAGTACTTTACGCCGAGCTTGCGGCAGAGCGCGTCGAGCTGTTCAAGCGACTTGTACTTGATCTTGAGCTCGCCCTTCGAACCGCGATTGTTGATCGCGACCGACATGCCGAGTTGATCGACGAGATTCTTTTCCAGCGCGCGGATATCGGCGGATTTGGCGGGCTTCGCTTTTGCCGCCGCCTTGCCTTTGGCGTTCTTCTTCTCCGGCGGTGTCAGCGCCTCAACTTCGCGCACATTCATGCCGCCACCATCGACGATGGCTTTCGCGAGTGTTTCAGGGTCGTCATGCGAAAGCAGTGCACGCGCATGGCCTGCGGTCAGCTTGCCTTCCGAGAGATATTTTTTGACGCTCGCAGGCAGCTTTAGCAGCCGCAATGTATTTGCGATGTGGCTGCGGCTCTTGCCGACGACCTTCGCGAGATCGTTCTGGCTGTACTGGAACTGTCCAACCAGATTCTCATACCCCATTGCTTCTTCGAGCGGATTGAGGTCAGCGCGCTGGACGTTCTCGACGATCGCGATCTCGAGCGCTTCCTTGTCGTTGATCTCAAGCAGCGTGACCGGCACGTCATGCACACCGGCGCGCTGGGCCGCACGCCAGCGGCGTTCGCCGGCGATGATCTCATACGCATCCTTCCGTCCGGCGACCGGGCGTACCAGGATTGGCTGGAGAATTCCCTTCTCACGGATCGATGCGGAAAGATTGTCGAGCTCTTCGGAGTCGAACTGTTTCCGCGGGTTCTTCGGATTGGCTTTCAGGAATTCGATCGGCACGCGCTTCTGTCCACGCGCGCGATCGATCGCCGCCGATTCGTCGCCGACATCGCCGATCAGTGCCGCCAGTCCCCGTCCCAGTCGTGAGCGTTCTTCTGCCATCGCCATCTCGCTTGTTCCCCGCGTTCTCGCTTACGCGGCCGCAAGCGCGCGTTCGCGCTGCACGATTTCGGATGCGAGCTTCAGATATGCCTGACTACCGACGCACTTCAGATCGTAGAGCAGCACCGGCTTGCCGTGCGACGGCGCTTCCGAGACGCGCACATTGCGCGGGATCACGGTATCGAAAACCTTCTTGCCCATGAATTGCCGCACGTCGGCGACGACCTGGTCTGACAGGTTGTTGCGCGCGTCATACATGGTCAGCACAACGCCATGGATGGTCAGGTCGGGGTTGAGACTCATCTTTACCTGATCGACGGTCTTCAGAAGTTGCGAGAGTCCTTCGAGCGCGAAGAACTCGCATTGCAACGGAACCAGCACCGCATCCGAGGCAGCCATGGCATTGATGGTGAGGAGGTTCAATGACGGCGGGCAATCGACCAGTACATAGGAATATCCTCCTGTTCCCATCTTGCCTTCCGGATCACGATAAGGGCGGGAAAGTTTTCCTAGGGCCTCGCGGAGCCGGAAGGCGCGATCCTTGGCGGTCGCCAGCGAAAGCTCCAGGCCGGAAAGGTCCATGGTGGAGGGTGCAATGTGCAGCCCCGGCACAGCGGTCTCGCGGACCGTCGACTGCAGGTCCGCTTCGCCGACCAGCACGTCGAAGGTCGAGCGTTCGCGATCGCGGCGATCGATCCCGAGGCCGGTAGAGGCGTTGCCTTGCGGGTCGAGGTCAACAATCAGCACCCGCTCACCGATAGCCGCAAGCGCCGTGCCGAGATTGATTGCAGTCGTGGTCTTGCCTACCCCGCCCTTTTGGTTCGCGAGGGAAAGAACACGGGGACGTAATGAATTGTTCATGGCCGCATCCGAAGCGCTCATCGGCGCCGCTCCAGCGTATCGATCAGCAGGATTCTACCACGCGGATCGGTCACGCTTTGTCTTAATCGATGATTAAATTGCCAAGATTTAGCGGCAATAGTCAATTCGTCGTCTATATCTTGTGACTTGAGGAATGCCGCCTTTGCACCGACTTTCATAAACGGCGCAGTGAACTCGAGCAGCTTTGGAAGCGGCGCTAAGGCGCGGGCGGTCACGCTGTGAATTCCTGTGGTGATCTGTTTCGCAACCGACTCGACCCTTCCTGCATAAACCTCTGCAGACGAATCTGCCACGCGTGCAGCCTCTCGAAGAAACGACGCCTTGCGTGTGTCGCTTTCGATCAGATGAAATTTTTTATCGGGCGCAGCGATCGAAAGCACGAGCCCCGGAAAACCACCACCGCTTCCGACATCCACAATTTCTCTCGCATCCTCGATGTCGGGAAGAAGCTGTAAGCTGTCGGCTATGTGGCGGGTCCAGAGGGTTTGGAGCGTCGAGGGCGCGACGAGCTGCACGACGCGCTGCCATTTCAGGAAGTGCTCGACGAAGCGGTCGAGCCGCTCCGCTGTTTCACGTGAAACGGGCGTGATTCGCAGCGCTGCCGCGCGGTCCTTCGCGAGAAGATCGAGGTCGATCATCCGGCTTTGCGCCGTGCATGCAGCGCAAGAAGCCCCAGCGCTGCCGGCGTCATGCCTTCCACGCGATTGGCGTGCCCAAGGGTGCGCGGCTGAATGGCGCGAAGCTTGGCGCGCAGTTCGTTGGAAAGACCCGGGATCGCATCGAAGTCCATCGATTCGGGGAGCCGCAACGCCTCGTCACGGCGAAAGCGTTCGGCGTCTTCACGCTGCCGCTCCAGATAGACCGAATACTTCGCGTCGATCTCAAGCTGCTCCGCGATCGCGGGCGCAAGCGCATCGATCTCCGGCCAGATCCGCGCAACCTGATCGCGCGAGATAGTCGGATAGGACAGGAGGTCGAACGCCGTACGCCGCTGGCCGTCCTTGTTCAGCGTGATGCCGAACCGCGCAGCTTCGCAAGGCGTCACCGAAACCGATTGCGCCGCATGGCGCGCCGCTTCCAGCGCCGAAATCTTCTGCGCGAAGGCACGCGCACGAACCGCCCCAACGCATCCCGCCTGCAGGCCCTTAGCGGTCAGACGCTGGTCGGCATTGTCGGCACGCAACGCCAGCCGATATTCCGCACGCGAGGTGAACATCCGATAGGGCTCGGTCACGCCGCGGGTAATCAGATCGTCGATCATCACGCCGAGATAGGCTTCCGCGCGGTCGAAATGAATCGGGTCCCCGCCGCCGGCGCGCCGCGCCGCATTCAGCCCGGCGACCAGGCCCTGCGCCGCAGCTTCTTCATAGCCGGTGGTGCCGTTGATCTGGCCCGCCAGAAACAGCCCCGGAATTTTTTTGGTCTCGAGCGACGCCACCAGCTCGCGCGGATCGACGTGGTCGTATTCGATCGCGTAGCCGCAGCGCTTCATCACCACGTTTTCGAGGCCCGGAATGGTGACGAGCAAAGCCTGCTGCACGTCTTCGGGAAGCGAAGTCGAAATGCCGTTCGGATAAACGGTGTCGTCGTCGAGCCCCTCGGGCTCCAGGAAAATCTGATGCCCGTCGCGCTCGCCAAAGCGGACGATCTTGTCCTCGATCGACGGGCAATAGCGCGGGCCGCGGCTTTCGATGCGGCCCGAATACATGGCCGAGCGATGGATGTTGTCGCGAATGACCTGATGGGTCGCATCGGTCGTACGCGTGATGCCGCATTCGACCTGACGGTTTTCGATCCGCGCGGTCAGCATGGAGAACGGCTCCGGCGGATGATCGCCGGGCTGCATTTCCAGCGATTTCCAGTCGATGGTCTTGCCGTCGAGCCGCGGCGGCGTGCCGGTCTTCAGCCGTGCGAGCGCAATATCGAAAGCGGCAAGCGTACGCGAAAGGCCGAGCGCCGGCGCTTCTCCGACACGGCCCGCGGGGATCTGCTGCTCGCCGATATGAATGAGCCCGCGCAGGAAAGTGCCGGTGGTCAGCACCACGGCCGCGCAGGCGAATTCGCGCCCATCGGCAAGCCGTATGCCCGCGATCGCACCGTTGGAAAGCAGGAGATCGTTGGCCTCGCCTTCGATGATCGAAAGGTTTTCCTGCGCGGAAAGTTCGCGCTGCATCGCCGCCGCATAGAGCTTGCGATCCGCCTGCGCGCGCGGGCCGCGCACCGCCGGCCCTTTGCGTTTGTTCAGTACGCGAAACTGGATGCCGGCGGCATCCGCGACGCGCCCCATCATTCCGTCGAGCGCATCGACCTCGCGGACGAGATGACCTTTGCCGAGGCCCCCGATCGCGGGATTGCAGGACATCGCGCCGATGGTCGCGAAGCGGTGCGTGATGAGCGCGGTTTTCGCGCCCATGCGCGCAGCGGCGCTCGCGGCTTCGGAGCCGGCGTGTCCGCCCCCCACAACAATGACGTCGAATGACTGCATGCGCGTCCCTCTAGCGCGAATGCGGGACTCGCGGAAGCAGTGTTTCACGTGAAACACTCGCATGCCGCGCGATGCGATTACGTTAAGACTTTATTTACCAATACAGAAAGAACTGAAGATCACGTCGAGCACATCCTCGACGTCCACCCGGCCGGTAATGCGCCCGAGCGAACGCGCGGCAAGCCGAAGATTTTCCGCAAACAGCTCCTCGCCTTCGCCTGCAGCGGCTGTCTGCCGCGCCGTTGCGAGGAATGCCGCAGCTTCGCCAAGTGCTGCTTTCTGCCGGGCGCGCGTCACCAGCGCCGGCTCGCCGGCAAACCGCTCCGCTTCCTTCGAAAGCCGCTTCAACAATACGTCGATCCCGTCACCGGTCTTGGCGGAAATCGGGATTGCGTCTTTCTCCGCCGAGTCTTTCTCGTTCAAGGGTCGTTTCGAGTCTGAATCGATCAGGTCGCTTTTTGTCGTGACGCGCAACAGCGTCTGGTCCGGCCGCAGCGGCAGATCGACCGCCGCACCCGACCGAGGCTCCAGCAGCAAAACCAGATCGGCCGATTCCGCGCGCGCCAACGCACGGCGAACACCCTCCTGTTCCACCGGATCGCTGGTGTCGCGAATGCCGGCGGTATCGACCAGCACCACCGGCACGCCGCCGAGATCGAGCGCGACCTCTATCGCGTCGCGGGTGGTTCCCGGCACATCGGAAACGATCGCGACCTCGCGTTGCGCCAGCGCGTTCAAAAGCGTCGATTTCCCGGCATTCGGCGCACCGGCAATCGCGACCACAAAGCCCTCGCGGATCCGTTCGCCGCGCCGGGAGTCGGCAAGTGCAGCCTCCATCTCCGAGAGCATTTCGGATGCGACTCGAACCGCCGGCTCAATGAGATTCCCGGGCACGTCGGCCTCGTCGGAGAAGTCGAGATTGGCCTCGATCAACGCCATGGCCTCGATGAGCTTTGCGCGCCAGGCTTCGACCTGTTTCGAGAGCGCGCCCTCATACTGGCGCATGGCCTGCCGCCGCTGCGCTTCCGTCTCGGCCATCACCAGATCGCCAAGCCCTTCGGCGTGGGAAATATCCAGCTTGCCGTTCAGCACCGCGCGCTTCGTGAACTCGCCGGCCTCCGCCGGGCGAAACCCCGGCAGGCCACCGAGCACCGAAAAAACCCGCGCGAGAACGGCGCGGCCGCCATGCAGATGCAGTTCGACCACGTCCTCGCCAGTTTCGCTTTTCGGCGCCTGAAAGAACAACGCCAGCGCATCGTCGATTGTTTCACGTGAATGAGGGTCGATCAGCCGGGCGCGCGCCGCGCGGCGCGGCGGCGG